>JACPPH010000004.1 GCA_016191105.1 Candidatus Saccharibacteria bacterium | reverse complement strand
TCGCACTAGAGATCATTTCATTAAATGTTTCTTAGGCGGGATCTTAGCAGAGTTTCAGGCCAGAAGA
Organism: Candidatus Saccharibacteria bacterium; assembly: GCA_016191105.1. Taxonomy (NCBI): domain Bacteria; phylum Candidatus Saccharimonadota; species Candidatus Saccharimonadota bacterium. The sequence goes on along the minus strand of JACPPH010000004.1, from coordinate 133,662 downwards.
AGCCATCCAGAACTGTTTCGTGACCCATTTACACTACTTAAAAGTATAGCTGTTCCGGTTTAGTGGACAGAACCTGGTTGCCGTGGTGCACATGAGCCAACACAGCTTGCTGAAAATCAGCCGGGTGATGCACATATTTGAGCTTGAGCCCGCCAGCACCCGATAGGGTCGCAACCTCAACCTCGCCAAAGCCAAACATGGCCGCCTGCATGCCGGTAACCTCGTAGTTTACATTTTGAATATTAGTTAAAGCTAATTCCTTGACCTTGCGGTTAAAGAACCCACGCTGGGTTACTACCATGAGTCGTTTGTTGGTTAGCAAATAAATGCTATAGTAATAACCCACCCAAGCTCGCAGCCAGTAAAAAGCCAAGGCTAGCACACCAAATAGTAGCCAACCGTCGGCCAGACCCTGCCAGCTATACTCGTTGGCGGTAGCAATCGCCCAGGGGATCATGCCGACTAAGATTATGAGTAGGCCAAATATTAACTGCTTGCGCAATACTATTGGAAATCGTCGAGTCATTAGCTCTACTACCTCACCTTCTTGTTGGCCAGCAAATTGTCGTTTCTGAGCGCGGTCGCGTTTGGTTTCTGCCATAGTTCTTATATTCTACCAAAAAGTGGGTATAAAGCCGAAACCCGCCTTCTCTACCCCCTTTTTGGAGGGTGAAAAGACGGGGTTTCGGAGGTGAGCTTGGGCGTTCAGGCGTCTGGAGTGTTGCCCAGACATCCACCCGGATCGTCGCCGGTTCGATCGTGGTTGAACCTGATTCCGTCCACGAGAATGGTGAAGTTGTCGTCGGGGTGACCAGGACCGAAGGAACGCTCGGCGATCACCAGACTGTTGTACTTGATGAACCCTGGGTTCTCGCCGGCCTCGATGAACCGGTCGTGGATTGTCTTGGCGATCCTGTTCTGGCAGCCGGTGTCGCCGTTGTCGGCCTTGTGGTACAAGCCGGGGTGGACAGGAAACCGTGTTCGTCCTTTCATTGGAACCGTGTAGGTCCACCAGATCTCTCTGGGGCTGGAACTCTTCTTGGCACTGCCCCTCCTGGGGCGAGTCTCCATAGGGAACATTAGCCCATCTCCGATGGTGCGTACAAAAGCAAGCGACTTGCCTGCTTAGGGACTTCACACTATACGACTACAGGCTTATGTTGTCAACAGATAAGCTCGCAGGTTATAATTAATTCTGCTTTCTGTGCTCTTGTAGTTAACGACCATTCAATAAGAGAATGAAATTCTAGTTGTTGAATCGAACAAGCCCTCGTAGTTCAAGGGATAGAACAATTCCCTCCTAAGGAGTAGATCCTCGTTCGAATCGAGGCGAGGGCGCCAGTCTAAATATACCCGGCTACCTTATAGTCACCGCGCTCGAGTTTATCTAAGATTTTATCCTCAAGTTTTTTGATATCTGCAATGGTCATAAGTTCTACGCCCAACTCCTTGGCAACAGATCTAATTTCTTCTTCGGCTTTGGCTACATCGGCCTGTTCGCTCACAACTTTTTCTAACTCTATATGGTGACCCCAGCCCTCACTCCACTTGAGAGCAATCTCCAACCCCTTGTATTCGTAATTAAAGCGCTTTTGTTCGTCGTAAATTACCCTATTTATGCCAAGCAAGCTTTTGAACATTGGCACAGCTGTGTCGATGTCTTTGGGGTCGATAACAATTTCTAGTTCTTCGAAATCGATGCCTTGAAGTATGGTTTTGAGCTTATGGGCGATGCGCATACTACCTTTGTCTTTGTCGTGCACCATCTTAAAGGCTTTACCAGAGTCGTAAAAGTAATAACTAGCCTGGTCTTGCTCACTTAAGAGTTTTCCCTGCTCCTCGAGATGTTTTTTAATGCGAGCGTGTTCGGTCTCGCTTAGCTGAGCTCTGAACTCAACTTCGATTTGCCTACTTTTTGTCATGCCAATTCTTACTGTATAACACGTCTTCTGCGGCCGTCTTGTATTCGAATAGCTCGGACTTGCTAAACCAGTTGGCAATCTCTACCTTGGCGTTTTCTGGACTATCGCTGGCATGAATTATATTCTTAATGGCCCAGTCGCCAGAATCGGCTAACTCATAACTTTCTAAGGAATAATCGAAGCCAATCGTGCCGACATCGGCCAACTGAGGACTAGTGGCACCGCGCATTTTGCGCACCACCTCGATTACATGTGGACCCTCCAGAACCAGGGCAACAAGCGGGCCGACCAATAAGGATTCAATTAACCTACGGCGAGTATTCAAGCCCAGGTCGCGTGGTTTCATGGGTGGTTTCAAGCCTTTCTCTATATACCCATCATAAGTGCGCTGGCCAGAACCAGTTAGCCAGTCTTCACTATCAGTATAGTGCTTTTCAGCCTGTTTGCGGGTTGGCAAAACCAGCTTCATAGCAGCAATGCGAAAGCCCTTGCGCTCAAAACGCTGCAATATTTCGCCCACTAAGTGTCTGGCAACTGCATCGGGCTTAATCAAGACCATGGATTTTTCTTTCCTTAGCTCATTTAGTCTCTTTGGATTTGGTGGGATAGTCTTCATATTACTCCTTTATTATCGCTTCAAACTGTGACACTTCGGCCTCGTTATGCGGGCCTATCATGGCCAGGCGAATGCCATCAGCAGCTAAGTACTTGTTAGCCGCGTCTTGCACGTCAGCTTGAGTAACGTGATCTATTTTAGCCAAAATGTCTTCTAAACTCCAGGTTCGATTAGACACAATGAGCTGGCCGCCCAACATATCAGCCACAGCCGCATTACTCTCTAGACCCATAATGAGTCGGCCACGCATCTGTTGTTTAACTTTGTTGAGCTCCACAGCGTCGACCTTATGAGTTTGAATTTTGTGCAGTTCTTGCTTAATTGCCTTTAGAGTCGCGGTTGTATTCTCTGGACTTACACCAGCATAGATCTCAAAATCACCAGTATCCAAAAAGGTATCCACGCCCATGGCTATGCTGTAGGCCAAGCCCATTTGCTCACGCACGCTCAAGTGCAGCCGGCTACTTGGCCCGCCACCCAGGATAGTACCGAGTACGCGCATGGCCGGTTCATCACCAGCCGCCAATGAGGGGCCGCGACCCGTAACCACTAAGTGAGTTTGATTGGTATCTTGTTGCACTACGTTGCTAAAGCTACTAGATAAATCACCTAGCTTATGACTGTAGCTGCGGGTGGCTTTGGTTTTAAGGCTGCCCAAGAGTTTCTGTATGGTAGCCAAAACCTTAGCTTCGCTAATATTACCAGCTACCGATACCACCAAATTATCGGCCGTATAGAGCGCGGCAAAGTAGTCCAAAATGGTTTGCCGACCCATTGAACTAATTGATTGTTCATCTCCCAATACATTGCTACACAAGGCATTTTGCGGCCACAACAGACCGCCAATAAGATCATATATATGCCGGGCTGGGTCGTCACGATAGACTTTCATTTCTTCAATCACCACCAATCGTTCCCGATCAATTTCGGCCTGATCAAACAACGGGTCGGTTAAAATATCGCTCAAGATCTCAGCTGCCAGCTCAAAGTGCTCTTTGGGCAGCTTAATGTAATAGCTGGTATGGTCGCTGCTGGTGTAGGCATTCATATAGCCACCCACGCCGTCGATTTCTTCGGCAATAATCTTGGCCGATGGACGCTTGGTGGTGCCCTTAAACAACAGGTGTTCTATAAAATGCGCGGCGCCGTGTTCTTGAGTGTGATCCTCATACCTACCGCCAGCACCAATAAAGAAGTTAACCGCCACGCTGCCCGAGTCGGGCATGGACTGAGTAACGACTCTAACGCCATTTGAGAGCTTATTTATGTTGTGCATTACTAGCCTTTCTAGCTGACAGTTTACGATAGATGTAATAGGCCACAATAGCCACAATCCCGATGATTATAAGATAGTCGACATAGCGAAGATAGCTATAGTACCTGCGCCAACTGTCACCCAACCCGTAGCCAAGCAAAACAAAGACCGAAGTCCAAATTAGCGACCCCCAAAAACTATCCCACACAAACCGTTTTAGTGGCATCCGAAATGTGCCGGCCACAAACCCAGCATAGGTACGAATTACCGGAATAAGACGAGATACAAAGACAGCCTTGGCGCCACGCTTTTTGAACCAGCCGTTGGCCTTGTCGTAGTCGTGAGCTGAAATCAGCACGTATTTGCCATATCGCTTAACCAGTGGCTCGCCGCCATAGCGACCTATCAAGTAGGCCAAATAGGTGCCAAGTGTTTGGGCTGCTACGCCCACAACAATCACCACAATCAGGTTGAAATAGCCGGTTTTGGCCAAGTTACCAGCCAGTGCCAGCGTAGCCTCGGACGGTATGGGTATACCGCTGTTATCTAAAATCAAAACCACAAACACGCCGAAGTAACCAATGCTGTTAATTAGGTTAAGTGCAAATTCTAATAAGCTGGCTGTTAAATTCAAACGAGTTCCTTGAAGAGTTACGGTCTTACACTTAGTTTAGCACGCCCGTGTGGCCTTGAGAATTAGCGCATCGCATTGGCTCAATGCTGTCGGTGAGCCATAACCATTACAATACTTAGGTCGGCCGGGGTTACCCCTTGGATCAACGAAGCTTGGGCTAGTGATGTAGGTTGCACCTCCGCTAATCGGGCTTTGGCCTCATTGCGTAAGCCCTTGATGCTAGAATAATCCAGTTTTGGCAACTTAAAGGCTTGCTGAGCTTGCAATTTTGTAGCTTCGCGCCGCTGTTTATCGAAGTACCCTTGGTATTTAACTTCAACTTCGACATTATAGGCAATCGCATCGGCTACACTAACTCCAAATTGGCTCATAGTTTCTGCCAATGTGATCTGGGGCCGACGCAAATATTCATAGGCGCTTATAGTTTTGCCGCCAGCCTTTCGCTTGGCCTTTTTGAGCCCTAATATGGCCAGTTCTATCTGGACCTGTCTAACTTTTACGGCATCGAAGCGGTTTTTGCTAATTAGACCTAGCTCATAGCCCTTTTGGCTCAAGCGGGCATCGGCGTTGTCGTTGCGTAGTAATAGCCGGTACTCAGCACGGCTGGTAAACATTCTGTAGGGCTCAACATGCACCTTGGTAACCAAATCTTCGATTAACACTCCAATGTAAGCCTCAGCCCGGTCGAGTATAAATTCGGGTTTGTTTTGCAGCCTTAGAGCAGCATTTATGCCAGCTATCAGGCCTTGAGCGGCAGCCTCCTCATAGCCAGTGGTGCCGTTCATTTGGCCAGCCAAGTAAAGTCCGTTACAAACCTTGGTTTCGAGCGTGTTCTTAAGCTGGTGGGGCAAAAAGAAATCGTAGCGTACGGCGTAACCATAGCTTAGGAATTCCGCCCTCTCTAACCCCTTTATAGTACGGAAGATTCTTTCTTGCCATCCGGAGCTAAAGGCCGTACTACAACCTTGCAAGTACATGCGCTGGCCACATTTTGGATCGCTTGGTCGACCCTCTGGCTCGATAAATATTGGGTGGCGCTGTTTGTGGGGAAAGTTTTTAACTTTTAGATCGAGGCTGGGACAGCTACGCGGTCCGGTTTCGGTAATCAAACCCGATACATTGCCTGATTCGGCAAAATTGTCGAGAATCAGTTGGTGAGTTTCGGGGTTGGTGTAGGTCAGATAACAAGTTTCTTGCTGGCCCATTGGCATAAGTTCACGCTCGGGAGTCGAAAAACTGATTTTACCCGGGCTACCAGGTGCCAGCGCTAATTTGGAATAGTCTATGCTGTTACGATGAATGCGCGGCGGCGTGCCGGTTTTGAGCCGGCCGTGCTTGAGTCCGAGCGCTATTAGCGAATCGGTTAAGCCGACCGATGAGTCTTCGTCCATACGGCCGCCTTTTTTGACTACTTTATCGCCCAAGATAATCTCGCCGTTTAAAAAGGTGCCGCCACAGATAACTACCGAGCTGGCCTTAATAGGTCCGTTTTGGCTTGTCACCACCGCCTGGATCTTAGCACCTTTAGATTCTACAGCCTTAACTTCATCTTCAAGCAAATTAAGGTTTAGAGCCGACTCTAGCTCGGCTAGCATGTTCTGGTTATAAAGAGTCTTGTCGAGCTGGGCGCGGTAAGCCCGTACGGCGGGGCCTTTGCTGGTGTTGAGCTCTTTAATTTGAATGGCGCTAGCATCGACCACTTTTGCCATTATGCCCCCCAGCGCATCTATCTCACGCACCAAGTGCCCTTTGCCTGGACCGCCAACTGATGGGTTGCAGGGTAGGGTTGCAACCTTATTAAGGTCTTTAGACACCAAAAGTGTTCGGGCGCCTAGTTTGGCCGCGGCAATGGCAGCCTCACAGCCAGCATGGCCAGCCCCAACCACCACAACATCGTATTCTTGTTTTATTTTGCTCATGATTAGCCCTCGATTATACCTGGAAACCCAGCTTGCTTCAATAGACTTGCATGTCTGGACTTTTAAGCTTACGCTAAAGCTATGTTCTCGCAGTATATGAGTGATTTCTTGGACTATCTCGAGGTTGAGCGTGGTCGGAGTCTCAAAACCATCGAAAACTATTCGCTTTACCTCAATCGGTTTTTAGAATTTACCAACGACCTAAAAGTTAGCAAAATCAGCGTTGACACCGTAAGTAAGTGGCGCCAATGGCTCAACCGCTATAAAGGTGAAGATGGCCGAGGTATCTCTCGGGTTACCCAAAATTATCATCTGATTGCCCTGCGTTCGTTTCTAAAGTACTTGGCCAGACGCGATATCAACAGCCTGCCGGCCGACAAAATTGAGTTAGCTCAGGCCAAACGCCCCCAGGTTAGCTTTTTGAACGAAGAAGAGATTGGTAGATTGCTAGAAACGATTGATACTACTGAGCTCACCGGTCTGCGCGATCGGGCGATTATAGAGCTACTATTCTCCACCGGACTGCGCGTATCGGAGCTGGTTGGCTTAAACCGCAAAGATGTTCACTTAGGCCGCGGCGAGTTCTCGGTGCGAGGCAAGGGTCAAAAGGATAGGCCAGTTTATGTCAGTCAAACCGCCAACAAAGCCATTAAAACTTACCTAGAGGCTCGAAAAGACGGATTTGAGCCGCTATTCATTCACTATTCAGGCAGTAAATCCGAGCTCGAGAGCGGTGAATACACTAGGCTCAGTGTGCGCAGTGTGCAGCGCTTGGTGGAGCGCTACGCCAAGCAAGCCGGCATCACCAAGCACGTTACGCCCCACACATTACGACACAGCTTTGCAACTGATTTATTGAGCAATGGCGCCGATCTGCGTAGCGTACAGAGCCTGCTGGGCCATGCCAATATTGCTACCACGCAGGTCTATACCCACGTAACCGATCCTCAGTTGCGCAAAACCCACCAACAGTTTCACTCCGGCAACAAATAGCTACTCTGACCCGCCACAGTTGTTAGTACCAATTGAGTCATTATTATCATCAACGGCCAAATTCTTACAGATCTTACCATTGGTAAGCAAAACACTATCTATTGCGGCGCTGTTACCAATCGGTTTGGTAGCAGTTAGGCGGCGATAAACGTTGCCAGCCTGAGCTGTGACATCGATTGTGGCTTGATCGCTCTGAACCTTAACTTTGCCACCAGAATCGGTAAAGAACTGAACCATAACATCGGTGTTGGCATAACGAGGCTCGATTTTTAGAATAATGTTGTATGTGGCAGCATCGGCGCCAATCACCCTCGATAAGTTAAGCTTTTCACCATCACTGCTTTTTAAGCTGCAACGATACGGCGATGTGACTCCATTGTCACAGATTGAGCCAATAATGTAGTCGGGGTTGGCCGCTGAAAACCTTGGGCGCAAGGTTGATTTGTCGAATTGATCAGGCAGCACCAGCGTAGAAACAGTCTTCACCTGGCTTAAACTTGGCACCGTGCCATTGTTGTCAACTCGTGGCCAATACACAATAGTTAGCTCCAGCGCAGCCGCAAAGTTGTAGGCATCGCTGGGTATGTAAAACTGCTTATTCTGAAACGGCGGCCTAGGGTTGTATGCCGCCGGCGCCTTGACTGTCGAGATGTCCCACTGAATATCTAGCTTGGTAGGGTTTGCGCCAGCTGGCTGAAAAGCATTGATCTGTAGACTACTATCCTGGCCAATTGGCGCCTTTACAACCTCGGTAGTTCTGGCAACTGTGCGGCAGACTATAGTAATGTTGCTACCCAAATCCAATGGCGGCCTAATTAGATTGTCGATGTTGGTACCTAGAGGCAAGTTGCTGGCACCGGTGCCGTCACAGTTTGGATATTCTTCGTTTGGTGCGTCGACCAGCTTCTGGGCGGCATCACGAATTGCCGATTGGGCAGCTTGTAAGGCACGGTTACTTAGATCTGTAGTTGAGGCCTGTTGTTGTTCGCGAATAGCAATAATAGTTAACCCCGAAACCATTACAATAAAGATCAGCGATAAGGCCACCACCACCAATAGAGATGTAACGCCGCGCTGCTTCGAAAGTTCTTTGAGACTAAATTTTGGTTTGCTAATCAATCTTTTTCTCTTAATGGTCATGCTAATTGTATCATATTACTTAAGCCCGTTCTGAGCCTGTACGGCCGTGGTCATAGTTGCTGTAGAGCAAAAAGTGGCAGCTGGCTGGCATCCCTTTACTTCTCCTGTTATAGGATCTTTGCTGTCGAGCACATTTAGCATGGTGAGGTTAATAACTACACCACCCACCTTGTTGTAGGGCGGTTGGGCCGGGGCACTAACCGAGCCACGGGTTATGTTAAATGTTAGCTTGCTTATTTTTTCGTTGGCTGGTGATATATAGATATCTGGTTTGCTCGGGTAGTCTAGAAAGTTCACCTTGCAGCCACTTGTGGCATAGTCACCTCGCTCAATTATTCTATGGGCTGCTGGATCCAATAAATACAGCGTAGATTTGGGCGAGCCCCCTGTGTTGGTGACAACACAGATAGAGTCAGGGCCAACGCCGCCAGTTGTGCTAATTACATTATTAGAAATCCTGCGCGTTAGATCATCTAGAGTTTGTCGAGCCGCAGCCTGATTGGCCTGCGTGTAGCGCGACCAGGTGTAAAAGCGCATTAGGGCAATAAATGTCTGCATGGCCAGCGTTACCATTATGCCAATTAGTACAGTTGCAAATATCAATTCAACCAAAGTAAAGCCACGATTATTGGTTTTTTGGCTGGGCTTGCTCATTGGCTTCTGGTTACCACCACAACGTTTTTTACACTACTTTGCACACCACTGGTGTCGGTCCAACTAACGGTAATCGTGGCCTGCATAGCGTTGGCATTAGCGCAGCTGGGCAAAACGGTTTGAGCTATGCCCTGTATACACTTAGCTTTTATCTCAACCTTATCGCCAGCCGGTGGAGCGGGCAGTGAATTCAAGGCTTTATTTATGCTAGTTGACCAGCAGGGCGAGAGATCGCCCGACTGAACCTTCCAATTAGTGGTTGCACCACTTGTGGTAGCCATGCAAAAGGGCTGCTCGCTCCCTGAGCTAAGTACTGTGCCCAAAAAACTTGGCGTGCCTTGGTTATCATCCCAAGGCAACGATGCTCTATACATCTTTAAGCCCTCAGCTTGGTACTGAGCGGTCTCCAATGCCTGGGTTCGCTGCAAGGCCGAAACAGCTGTTTTGTGAGCACTAATTATGCCAGTAAACGCTAGGCCAATTAACGCGCCCAATATGGCAAATGCAAACAGCACTTCTATAAGGGTATCGCCTTTTGACGTTTTTAAATTCAGCTTGGTCATAGCTTTGTAGTTGTGATTTCGTTGCCGCCAGCTAGGTTAATATCGATGTTATATTTGTATTGCGAAGACGCCGGGGTTCCGCCTTGCTTTTGGTAAATCGGCAATCGTAGTACACCCTGGCGGTCAGCAGTATAGTTATTTAGATTTGCGGCTTTACTAGGATTAAACCCTTGGGCTTGGCCGGTGCTAAAGAAAGACATTCTGCCAGAGCCGGTTTCGATTACTATCATCGGATTAGCCTGACTGGCCCCCATAAACAAAGAAGGGTCGCAAAACTTGCTGCTACCAGGTTGCTTGTAGCCTAGGTAAAACTGGTTGTTACAGCCGCTTTTGGTGGCTAATTGAAAAAGTAAATTCTCTGTAACAGGTATATCTGTCGAGGACTCGTAAGGACTTATTTGATTGGTAGGCTGATTGGAAATAGTACTAAATCCGCGCTTGAGCCTATAAATGTGCATACAGGAGTTACCGCCGTTACTTGAGCAGCGGGCATCAAATTCAATGGCCTGGCCAAACAAAGTTTCACCAGCCGTTAATGCCGGGCTATCAGATGGGGGGCCACTGCCCTTTTGAGCCTCGTTTCGAATTTTATTGATCTGAGCTACGATTTGATTGACTTCGTCGTCTACAGCCACCCCTCGGCGTTGGCCAAAAGTTGCAAAAGCAATGGTAATTAATAGCGCCGAGATGGCCAAAACCATCACAACCTCGATCAAACTCATACCGGAGCATTTTGTTTTACTCGTAAGCTTCATTACCCGATAATTATACCACTTATGCTCTGATTATATGAGCTGTAAGTACCAGTTGGCAATCTGCTGGCCCCAAAACAAGCCTATGTACAGCCCAACAATCAGAAACGGACCCAGAGCAATTACACTGCCCCGCTTGGCTCGGCCACTTACTAGCAAATACATGCCTATAGCCGAACCTATCAAATAACCGGCAAAAACGCCGATTAGTAATTGCGGTAAGCTAAGCATTAAGCCAATAATAGCCGCTAGGCGAATATCGCCATCGCCTATCCACTTGCCTTTTGAGAACAGCCACACCAAGAAGTAAATACCAGCAAACACGGCAGCATCTACCAGCCGCCAAACTGCAACCTGATCAACTTTTATGGTTAAAAAGAACACATATATAAGCGCAAAACTTAGCGCTGGCAACATAAACCGATCGGGCAGTATCATGTAGCGCAGATCGTACACAAATGCCGCCGCCATAAAGACTGTTACCAGTAGCCATAGCAATAACTCATACCAGCCGACTTCGGTAGTAGGCCTAAAATACAGCCACAAAGACGCAAACAAGATACCCGTGGCTGCCTCGACCAGCGGATATTGAGCTGAAATTAGTTTATGGCAATATCGGCACTTGGCCTTGAGCAAGAGGTAGCTCAAAACTGGTATATTATCGTACCAAGCAATCTGTTTGTGGCAGTGTGGGCACTCAGAACGGCCCTTAACAATGCTTTTGTGCTCGTGAGTTCGGTACAACCAGGCATTTACAAAACTGCCCAAAACGAGCCCTAGCAAGCCAAATAGAATAATGTAAGTTAGCATATGCTTATTATGTATAAATCGCTGTATAAGAGCAATCTAAAAAGACCCTTCCGGGTCTTTTTAGCGTAACCATCGTGTTACTATGTCTGAACACAAGCTGCCCCACCGTTTTCTTGATATACAGATACGGCAAATCCAGCCTGGCCAGCAGCGAGCGCCTGGATGGCACCATTTGCTCCGCAGGTGCCTGGCCCGACAACCATTAGCCTGGATGAGCTGGCTGCGCCAGTTCCAAATGCTGCATTATAGGCAGTGTTCCCCGGTCCTGTTGTAGGCGCCTTGTAAGTGCCAATAAAATCCGTGCTGGTCGGGTTATTACCACTATTGTTGCCTGCATACTGCTGAGCTGCTGCTAGTACGCGACCCGCATCGGCCTTGCGCTGGTTATCACGTTGTGCCCGGTTAGCGCCAGCAACTGCTAAGAATACGATAACTAAAATCAAAGCGGCGATAGCTAGCACAATCACGATTTCGATCAATGTAAAACCTTTTTTGGCTTTTGTCATTTTGTTTGCACCTCCTTTCGAATGTATTTTGTTGGCAAATCAATCACGTGATTTGATCTGCAAACTTAATTGTGAAGCATAAGCATAATGACGTCAAGAACCCGTAAACGTACTATTGCTGAACTGTTGGAGCTCCGGCAGATGGGTTAAGGTTAATGCCGCCACCTACTAAGCTATAAACCGGGTAAAGAATGGCCACTATTATAACGCCCACCAATAGGCCGAGTATGATCATCATAACTGGCTCAATAGTTGTCGACAGGTTTTTCACCGTCTGATCCACTTCGTCTTCATAAAAGCTGGCGACCTTGTCGAGCATAGCCCCCAAGGTACCAGATTGCTCGCCCACCTTGATCATCTGTGGCACCAGCTTAAGAAAATGCTCTTTGTCCATAAGAGCCGAACTTAAAGCCTTACCACTTCTAACTTTTAGGGTTGCCTCATCGATCTCGGCCTTTAGAATTACATTGTTCACAGCCTCAGAGGAAATATTAAGCGCTTCGAGTATGGGCACACCGCTGTTAACCAAACTGGCCATAGTGCGAGCAAAGCGGGCCATATAAACCTTTTTGAACAGACCGCCAAAGACTGGAGCATTGAGCTTAAATCTGTCCCAGTTACGGCGTCCTTGTGGGGTTCTAAAGTAGGCTCGCAAGCCAAATACTATCGCAATAAGTACTATTAAGGTTAGCCACCAGTAACGCACCAAAAATTCTGATGTCGCAAAGGTGATCTTGGTTAATATGGGTAGGTCTTTGCCCAGGTCTTTGTACAAACTGGCTATCTGTGGCAAAACCGATACCAACATAAATACCAGTACAACTACAATTACAGCTAGTACCAACGCAGGGTAAATTAGAGCCCCGCGAACCTTCGATATTATCTGCTGCTCTTTTTCTTGCTGATCGGCCAGGCGCTCTAGGGCGTCGTCGAGCGTGCCCGACTCTTCGCCAGCATGCACCAGGCTTACGTAAACATGGTTAAAAGTCTCGGGGTGCTGGGCAAATGAATTGGCTAAGCTAGTACCGCCCTCCACCGAGGCAGCGATCTTCTCGAGCATGGCATGAAAGGTTTTGTTGGTAATTTGCTCGATTGCAGTATTGAGAGCCTGAGTGATCGGCAAGCCGGCCTTAACCAAAGTCGCCAGCTGCCGGGTAAAAATAACCCTATCTTTGCCACTTACACCGCTGCCAATTTTGATTTCTTTGCTAAAACCACCCTCTGCGGCCGGCTCAATTTTGATCGGGTAAAGACCTTTCTTGCCCAGTATATCGGCTGCCGCCAGCTCATTATCGGCCTGGATTTTACCCCTCATAACCTTATCGGTCGACTTATCTTTGGCCGTGTATATGTAATCTACCACCGCTTTGGTTCCCTAGCTACTTTCTCATTAGCCGTTCAAATTCTTGAGCGTCGAAGGCGTAGTTGCGAGCTTCCTCGTAGCTAATTTTACCCTCGTGAATAAGCCCTACAAGCGTTTTGTCCATAGATTGCATGCCGTACTCGGCGCCGGTCTGGATTACGGCGTCGAGCTGGTGAGTTTTGGCCTCGCGAACTATGTTGCGCACCGCCGGCGTAACCACCAAGACTTCGGCGGCGGCAATTCGACCGCCACCTATCATAGGTATAAGGCGCTGGCTAACTATGCCCTGAAGAACGCTTGAAAGTTGAATCCGAATTTGCTGTTGCTGGTGGGGCGGAAACACATCGATCATACGATCAATTGACTGAGCGGCGCCGTTGGTGTGCAAGGTTGCTAGCACCAGGTGCCCAGTCTCGGCCACCGTAATCGCGGTGGCGATTGTTTCTAGATCACGCATTTCACCAATTAACACCACATCGGGATCTTCGCGCAAGGCTGAGCGCAAAGCTGCACCAAAACTATCGGTATCAAAGTGAACCTCACGCTGAACCACAATTGAGCTCTTGTGGTGATGCTGATACTCAATTGGGTCTTCGATGGTTATAATGTGCTGACGCTGGTTGGCGTTAATCATGTCAATCATGGCCGCTTGGGTAGTCGACTTGCCAGATCCAGTCGGGCCGGTTGAAAGCACCAAGCCACGCGGGAGTTTGGTAAAATCAGACAGCACCTTGGGTAAACCGAGTTCGGCCAAAGTACGAATCTTGGTAGGTATTAGACGCAGCGCTGCTGCTAAAAACCCTTTTTCATGAAAAGCATTTACGCGAAACCGAGCAACATCGCCATAAGCAAATGAAAAATCTAACTCTTTCTCCTGAACTATTGTGTTCTTCTGTTGTTCGTCGACCAGTGAATAAACCAAAGCCTCGACATCTTTTTCGGTGAGATTCGGGGTATCAGCAATCGGCTTTAGAGCCCCATCGATACGCAGCACTGGTGGTAAACCAACTTGCAAGTGTATATCTGAGCCATTACGGCGTATAACTTCATCTAAGAGTGGCTCGATTTTTATGGTTTTGGTCTCCATAATCTCCTTTTTGATTTAATGGTCAGTTGCGACCCTGGCAACTTCTTCTAGTGTTGTAGCACCGCTTAGAGCTTTTAGTAAGCCATCTTGCTGCATGGTTACCATGCCGTCTTTGACCGCCTGTTTTTGAATTTCAACTGTGGTGGCCCGATTTAGCAAGAGGTGTTCAATGCTCTGATTAATTTCAAAAACCTCATAAATGCCAGTGCGGCCTTTGTAGCCGTCTTGGCATTCGGTACAGCCTTCGCCCTTGTATAAAGTATAAGCGGTTTGACTGTGCATTGGCAAATGCTCATAGCCCAGGTCGCCGGCTAATTTAAGCTGTTGAGCCTGATCTTGTGGCAAAAGCGGCCCTAGTATCTTGTTTATCAGCTGTACGGCTGCTGGCGAGGCTTGATAGGCCTTGCGGCATTTGTTGCAGATCTTTCGCACCAAGCGCTGGCCAATTACCGTATTAACTGTCGACGCTATCAAATATGGCTCTATGCCCATATCCAGAAGCCTTGGCAAAACACCGGCGGCTGAGTTGGTGTGCAATGTAGACAGCACCAGGTGACCCGTTAGAGCCGATTGTACAGCCAAGTCGGCTGTTTCGTGGTCACGAATTTCACCTACCATAATTACGTTTGGATCTTGGCGCAAAATTGAACGCAGACCATTAGCAAAAGTTAGCCCGACGGCATTGTTAACCTGCATTTGGTTAACCCCAGCTACATGGTATTCAACTGGGTCTTCGAGCGTTACAATGTTAATTTTTTCTGATTTGATCTCCTGGATTACAGCATATAGTGTGGTCGACTTGCCAGATCCGGTCGGGCCAGTTGAGAGTATCATGCCGTGCGGGCGCTCAATACCCCGTTTAATCATCCTAAAAGACCGACCCTTAAAGCCCAGACCCTCTAGTTTTAGCAGTGAATCGGTCTTATCGAGCAAGCGAATAACTACCTGCTCGCCAAAACTAATCGGCGCAATCGCAATACGCATATCAACTTCTTTGCCGCCTTTACGAAATTCGGCCTGGCCATCTTGGGGTATGCGATGCTCATCGATTTTTAAATTGGACAATATTTTTATTCGCGATATGAGAGCTGGTTCGGTC
Organism: Candidatus Saccharibacteria bacterium; assembly: GCA_016191105.1. Classification (NCBI taxonomy): domain Bacteria; phylum Candidatus Saccharimonadota; species Candidatus Saccharimonadota bacterium. The sequence continues at coordinate 118,349 of JACPPH010000004.1, read as the reverse complement.
GATTTGGGCAGACTCATAACTTCGCGCAAAATCCCATCTATACGAAAGCGGATCTTTAAATCTTTTTCGCGTGGTTCAATGTGAATATCTGAAGCATGAGCATTTATAGCGTATTCCAATATTGTATTAAGCGCCCTGGTAATGGGTGCGTCTTGCACGATTGTTGCTAGTTTCTTGGAGTCTTTGGCATCGAACTTCTTGGCGGCCTCATTTTGCAGGTTGGCCTCTGGCCCTGGCTCATTACCAAGAGCCTCCGACACCTCCTGTCCCAAGTCACTCGTGTAGCGCCTAATCCAGCTTTCTATTTGCGGTTTGGTGGCCATATAGGCGCTCACCGGGTAGCCGGTTTTACGCGATATAAAATCTATGGTCTGCAAGTTTTCGGGATCAACCATGGCAACATCTAGCTTGCCGTCTTTTAGCCCAAAGGCTACCACGGCATTAGCCTCGGCCGAATCGCGTGGTATCAGAGCCAATACATTATCGGGTATAGATATCTTGGATAGATCTACATAGGGAATGCCAGAAGCCTGGGCCACCAACATGGTGGCCTGCTCATCAGTAAGTAGCCTTAATTCCACTAGCCGCTGAATCAAGCCTTTACCAGATTTTGCAGCATCCAGCTTTATTTGATCAAGCCGGTCCCGGGTAACATATTTGCCAGCCGTAACCAGCTCTTCTATCTTGCGTTCTGTCTCGTTCGAGAGCATATGTTTTTTAGACCCCTATTGGATTAACGGCTGATTACTCGAACCTTTTGGTGTCAAATCTTGAGTGAAGTCAGTGGTATCTTTTTTGAGGGTATTTAACTGCCCCTGATTAAATGTCGGCTCTACCGGGTGTGGAACCTCAACCATAACACCGCTGTTCTTGGGTGGCGGCACAATGTAGCGATACAACAAAGCCAGGGCAATAATGAATATAACTACTGCAATTATTAGTGTAATTATGTCTTTTTTCTTCATACCTTGCACTAGAGCGGCCTCGTGGTTGGTTCAATATTAGCTGCTGGCTGCATATAGGTTTGCATGGTTATATTGGCCTGAATAGTATTGCCGGTGCCGCCTGTAATTGTCATGCTAGAGAAATTCATAACCCTAGATGCCTGTTGGGTTTTCGACAAAAATTCCAATATTCCCTGGTAAGTTCCCTCTAGTCCAACCGTAAAGGTAAATGGCTGCGGCGAGGAGCCACTAGCTGGTTGGTCAGCTGTTGGGGCATTGGTGGTGTCTGTACCGCTAGCGTTGCCAGTTTCTCCACCCTGAGAAACAGAGGTAACCTTTACGCCGCTTTCTTGAGCCATCTTCTCGGTCATTGCGATCAGACCTTGATAGTTGTTGTCTGTGGGTAGAGCGCGCAAGATTAGGTCTGAGTCAGAAACACCGTTGCTGCCTTTGGCGATAATAGTCGCATAATTTGGCTTGAGTTCATTTAAATTCTTTTGTTTCTGATCAAGAGCCGAAATCAACATATCCTGAGCTTTAATTTTGTTAGCTTGAGTAACATAGGCCGAGCCTAGCCGATATATAAGGTAGCCACCCACCAGTACGATAGCACCAATTAATAATCCCATCCAAATCATAAAACGTTGATTTGTTTTCTTCTCGGCTAGCGAAGTGTCTGTCTTTGGAGTTTGGATTGGCGCTTTCTTGGCTGGCTTAGTTTTGGGTATATCTACCGCCATTACTGGCCACCCCCAGCTTTCTTAAATATTGTTGGGTCGACCTTAAAGCTCATGGTAAAGTTCACCTTTTCACTACCAGACTCCTTGCTAACAGTTGTAATATTTACTTCCGAAAAAAGAGCCTTTCTGTCTAATCCTTGTTGAGGCTTGTAGTTTACATTGTAATCTTTAAGGGTCTGGGCAAAGGTTGCTACCTGGGCATAATTTGCTGCTGTACCTGAGATTGTAATTACATAGGCATCGCTTATCTCGAAGCTAGTAACACTTACGCCACTCGGAACCACATTACTTAGATTTCTAAATATTTCACTAACATACAACCGGCTGCCCTGTAATTGCGCGAAAGATGCCAGATGCTCCTGAAGAGTCGAGGCTTTCTGTTCAAGATCTTTAGATTTGTCGACATCACTCTGCAAGCTACTGATTTTTGCCTGATTAAGCTTTTGGGTCGAAAAGGTGTAGCCCAGCAGCAGCAACAAAGTTATCAAAATAGTACCAACAACTACTCCGACCACAATAGTTAAAGTTGTCATAAATCGACGCTGCGACACAGCTTTTAGCTTTAATATGCGAGCTTCTGGCAGTAGGTTTACTAAAACGCTCATTAGCCAAAATTCCTAAGCGCAAGCCCAATAGCGGTAGCATAATTAAGTGATAAGCTCGCCAAAGATGACTGGATTTCACTAGGGTAACTAACATTCTGCCAGGGATTGCCGATTTCTACAGTCATACCAGTAGCATTGGCTAGATACATTGGCAGCTCTGGCAGAGCCGACGTACCTCCGGTTAAGACTATTTTTTCAAGCTTAGTGCTGGGGTTCTTTTCGCGAAAGAACGCAGTCGACTTTTTAATCTCCTCAACCAAGTTGTCCATCAACGGCTTTAGAGTTCTATATATTTGACCCTCGAGCTTGTCTTGCATTAAGCCAAATTTCTTCAAGAACTGATCGGCCTGAACCTTGTCTAAACCTAAATTCTGGCCAACAACTCGCTGCATAGCCAACGAACCAACACTTATAGATCGGACTAAGCGTGGTGCCTGGTGATCTACAATCGCCAAATCTGTAGCATTCACACCAATGTCGAGAATCATGGCACAAACATCTGGTGTTTTACGGTTTATGAGCGAACGAGCTTCGGCTATCGAGTTGATCTCGAGCGCCATTAGTTCTAAGCCAGCCTTTTGAACAATATTAAGATACTTTTCGGCAACATTATTGGGGGCAGCCACCAACAAAACTTCTTGGTCGGCACTGTTGGGCACATCGCCGACCACTGCCCAATCCAATTTGACCTGATCAATAGCCATTGGTATGTACTTGTCGGCTTGGAATTTTATGCTCTGGGCAAGCTCATCGTGATTTAGCTTGGGCACTTGAACAATGGCAGTATAAGAAGTACCGCCGGGCAAGGCCGCAACAACATTTTTGGTGGTTACCTTAGCATCTTCGGCCAGCTGCTTTACCAAATCTGCCACCCGCTGTTGATCGACATCGGAATCAGATGCCAATAAATTAGCTGGCACTTCGATATCGCCATAAGTAATTAGGCTTGGGCTACCATGCAGCTCGCGGACTTGAGCTAGTTTAATACTGTTTGTTCCCAGATCTAAACCAAAATAATTCTCATCTGGAGTAAATAACGCCATAATAGTGCTATTTTAGCATAAGAACTATGCGGTAATAAAGTTTTTTGCCTTTGCTATCGTAATCTGGGCTGTAATTCTAAGCTGCCGTAGTTAAGCTGGCTATCTAGATTCCAAGAATTTTTATCAAAACCCGGGGGCGCAAAACTAACACCAAGTGGATTAAGCACAAACAGTTCGGCGGGGTTTTGATTGGAGGAGTATCGATCAAAATAGTTCCGCCCAAAGGTATAACCATTGGCAGTTATAATCTGACCATTAACAGTCAGTTGTTTGGCGCAAGCTACCGACGGGTAACCAGTGCAGGTGTTAAACTTGCCAGCAGCATACACCATGGCGTTTACCTGGGTAACCCCAGGTGCAACATTTACGTCGCCACTATCCACTATTATGCCCAACACCGGCTGCTCTTGCGGTAGCCGATTGTTAGCTACCGCGGGCACAATATTGCCAGCTATTCTAAGTGAACCACCTTTTACCCAAATGGTATGCCTACCCGGCGGAATAGTTAGGCCGTTAATTACGCTGTCGCCGGTTAGCTGAACAATCTCGGATTTACTGGGGTCGCAATTTAGCGGCAAGCTGGTGGTGGCACAAAATAGCTTGGGGTTACTCTGAGCATTCGACCAAGCTTGAGACGCAGCGTTTGTAATCTGGCTAAAACTGTTGTTAAGGTTGTCACCAAAGACATAGCCCAATGTGCCAGCTGCACGACACGAAAAGTCACCGTTATCTACTAATGCACTGAGGTAGTAAAAGTTTAGACTGCAAAAGTTAGCCGACGGATTGTTGCCGTTCACTTTTTGCGACGCGCGAACATAAGAAGCCTCCGGACCGCTAACACTATTGCCATATACCTTAATCTGATCAACTAACAGATTGCGGTCGGCCGTTGGGTTATTGGCCAGATCGCCATAAGCGTCGTTGTCGAACGTTATGGTTATCTTATAGCTGCCAGAAATAGCCTTGCTGGCATCGGCCATGTTTTCGGTCACCCTGGCATTAATGTACTGAAAGTTTGCGGCATAGCCTTCGGTGCTGGCTACTTGTTTGCCAGTGATTTTGTTTACTACAGATAGTTTGTAGTGGGGTGCTGGATTGTCGTTCTTGCGCTGAGGATCAAAGTAATTTTCACCACCCACATAGGCGCTAACACCAGACAGCACGCCAGTGTAGTCCTCTACCACAGCCTGGGAGCCATTTTCGGTCAATACTCTAGAAAACTTACTGCCTGGTGGGTTCAACGAGCCGTCTCGCGGTACAACAGCGCTGGAGCCAGCGGCTGTAAATGTCTGAGTACCAGCCGCACCGTTGGCCGTATAGATAGTGGCCTCGGCGTAATCATAGTTGTTTCGACTGCCCGGCCTAAAGAAGTCTTGCCCAGTTATACTGCCAGTTGCAGTTACGTCGCCGTTCTTGGTCTGCAGCCATGGGCGGAACTGTGGCGCTACCGGACACTTAAATGATGCCGGGCTGCCACTCAGTTCAGCATTTTGGTTTTTGCCTATTGCATAAGCGTAAACCTTATGGTCGCGCCCATCTAAATATATATCTGGTATGCCGGTAGAAAAATTGCCGTTACTATCGGTCGTAACACGGTTGTAGGCCACAGTATTCACCAACTTACTATCGTCACGGCTGTCGTAATAAAGATCAACATTAATGGGCTTATTGGGTTGAGCCGGATCGGTGGCTTTGCCTGTTACTCCAGGCGGAGTGCAAGAGGCGCTTAGGTTTCCCCTCGGTGTAGCCGTTACATTAACATTGATAGATAAGTTTGAAATGGCAAGCTGGCAATCACCATACGAGGAGGCGCTATTTGGATCATTAGGCGGATTTGGTTTTGGTGGAGGATCACCACTACCTACGCAAGTATTTGGTGTGCCATTATCAAAAAGGTTAATCCTCTGGGCATTGTATGACACAGTATAGGTATTATTTCCAACCGGGGCATCTTTGGGTATGGTTATAGTAATTGGCACAGCAGTTATAGCAAAGGTTGAGCCATCGTAGGAGTCTGTATAGTTGGTAAAGATCGGGTTGGTGGGCACGCCGTTAAGCGTAGCATTATTGTCTACCGAAGAGCTGCTAATATAGTTCCAGGTACCGATAACGCCGGTGCCAGATTCGCAGTAAATATTACCATAAACAATGTATAAATCAACGGTTTGGCCGGCGGTGGCCGTAAGCGACGTTTGAGAGAAATTATTATCGTTTCGAGTGGAAAGCCACGACCATTGGCCAACCCCATAGTATCTTGGATTCGCAGGATCGTTGTTGTCGGAGCATCGTCCATTAAACTTTGTGAATAAATTCGGGAAAGAAATGCTCCAGGGCACCTGGTTAAGATTGGCCGTTGTGTAGGTTGCGGCATGAGCACTGGCAGATTGTGAAAGCCATACAAGACTGGTTGTAGCCAAAACCGCAATCCCCGATATTAATATCTGTTTAAATCTACTCATTTCTGCGGAGTCCCTGTGCCAACAAAATTCTTGACAGACTGAGTGTTAAAATTTATCAAAAAGTCGATATTAGATTTTAATGCCTGTAATTTATCGTTGGTGCTTTTTACTAATAAATCTGAGGGCTGTTTATTTGACGGAAAACTATGCAGTATTTGAGCGTATTTCTGGGTATTGGCGGCATCGTTATTCTGGCTATAGTAGGCCACAAGTATGTACACGCAGTTCGGATCATTCTGGAAATTTTTGAGCTGGGTAATCTTGTCTGCTAGGGGCTTTAAGCCTTGGCCATTGCCGATATCACTAATAGCTTGCTGCAATAGACTTTTACTGGCTGTGCTAGAACAGCCTTGCCCAGAAGCTTGGTTTTTATTTTGCGTATACCAATACCAGCCGCCAAGTGCAGTCAGCAATACAAGCAAAATTAAAACGATTACTACAATCAAAAATTTTTTGTTTGTAGATTTTTTCTTCTCTACCTCGCTGTGGGATTTAGAAATTTCACCCATAATAGTTACGCTTTTTATTATAGGCGATCGGCTGAAGATAACAAGTCAATAAACAAAACGGCTCCACGGGAAGGGGCAAACCCCCTTCCCGTGGAGCAATATGGTGCTTCAGCCGGTAAAGCGTGGCGTTGCCACCACGGCCTGCGTGGCCGGCTGAGCTGTGGTGGATGATTCGGTGCTGGCTAAGCTCACTGTGGTGGTGGTCGTGCTGGTAGTGGCCAGACTGACCGATGCCGACGGCAAGCTCAGGTGCGTGGTTGGCGGAGCCGCGCAGTACGGCTCTGGCAACGTGCTGGTGGTGGGCAATGGTGGCGCCCCCAGGCACGGCCATGGACAAGCCACAGCCACCACCCCGAAACCAGCACCATAGCCGTTGGTTTCGTACGTGGTGTTGTTGAAGCCATCCGGGTTGTTCCAGACGAAGCCACCAGCCGTCTGATCCGGGTTGAACCAACCGCCCCTGACCTGCATCAGCCAGTACCCCTGGCCCGCCACGACGGTGATGTGGGTATCGAAAGGCGGTTGAGCTGGCGATGTGGTGATGGTTGCCACCCAGGTAGACCCCACTTGAGGCCCATCGGGCCCTTGGGTGGTGTCGTAGCAGCCGAGCGGCGTTGGGAAGTCTGGCGGCTGCGGGTATGGAACCTGCGAACTGGCGGCTGCCACACCACCAGTCATGATCACAGCTGCAGCACCCACTAACAATAGCGTCTTCTTCATACGCATCCCCCGATCTAGTAGGAACAAAGAGAAATAGATAATAACATATTTGTATGCTATCTGTCAACTGCTGTATCTGGAATTATGCCTGTTAATTTGTTATAATTGCAACTTATGAGTCTTTCGATTGGCATAGTCAGGCTGTAACCATACCATTCAAGCTGACATTCAAGATGCCACTCCCCGATCAAGGTAAGCGTGGATATTCCAACGAATTTATTAAAAAATACTCCTTTAATTGATATAGTCATTTATCTAACTAAAACTTGACATAGAATCTTACATAGCACTTTTACTTACTAACATAGCCATAAAACTAGTGTTTAACAGATAATATAACATAGAATTATAAAGTACTTGACATACAGCCTGACATAGAGTGATATAGTACCTAACATATAAATTAAGATGAGCATTATGATTAAAGAAACCATTTTAAAAATAGCCAGGGAGAAGAAGCAATTTAAGACAGTTGATGTCATTAAAGCGTTGCGCGAACATACACAAAAACCCTATGCGAGATCTTATGTAAGTACAGTCGTGAATAGCATGGTTAAAGACGGTACTCTAGTAAGAGAAGGAAGTGGCAGGTGGTCGGTCTATGCGCTTCCTCAGTATGCCGATGCATTGGGCAAACGAATTAAAAAAAGACTGGTGAATAAAGAGCTGGAAGAATACGAAGTACTAGATGGGATTAAAAAAGAAAAACCATTCTTAAATAATCTCCTAGAAAATGTACAGAGCATTTTTGCTTATGCATTTTCAGAAATGCTAAATAATGCTATTGAGCACTCGAAAACTAAGTATATTGAGATTGAAATTAGCCAGGAAAAAGATATTCTTACGTTTGTTGTACGTGACTTTGGTATAGGTGTTTTTCGCAATGTAATGAAGAAAAGAAACTTAAAGTCTGAGATTGAGGCGATACAAGACTTATTGAAAGGAAAAACAACTACTGCTCCCAAGGCTCATTCTGGAGAAGGCATATTCTTTACATCAAAGATTGGAGATTTATTTACTCTGGAAAGTTTTGGTTACAAATTAAGAATAGATAATAGAATTCAGGATGTTTTTGTGGAGGAATCTAAGCCAGATCTCCGAGGAACTGAAGTTATGTTTAATATAAATGTAAAAACAAAGTTACACTTAAGTAGTGTATTCTCTAATTACCAAGTAGACCCTGAGGAGCCAGCTTTCGACCAAACAGAAATCAAAATTAAGCTTTACACTATGCGGACAATATATGTTTCTCGTTCGCAAGCAAGGCGTCTGCTAGCTGGTCTAAATAAGTTTAGGCGTATAATCTTAGACTTTAAGCATGTCCCAACCGTTGGACAAGCTTTTTCTGATGAGATATTTAGAGTTTTTCACGCCAAGCATCCCGATATCGAGATAGTTCCGATCAATATGAACGAAGCAGTAAAGTTTATGGTAGATCGAACCGAGACTACCTAGTTTTTAGCTTACTAGCTTGGTAACGATCGTATAAAAAGCAAGCCAATTCTCGCAACTGGTTTATTAATTCCAACACTTGCTCGTTAGGCATATTCCTAGCATCTTTGCATTTGGTTTTTTGCGGATACTAGTATAGCGAGGTTCATACTGCTCTACACCTTCATTAACAAGGTACTCTTCAATCTGACCAAGTAGCTGATTTGTTTGTATATTAAACTGATCATGTCGTTTTTCTTCTAAGTTATCTAGAGGATTCATTATTAGACTTTCTTTAAGTTGCCAAATGATATTTGTCAAACTCATTCATATAAACATCATACAAACCAATTATTAATGGACTTAAAGCATCCACTGCTTCTTTCAACTCTGGCCATCGATCGTCATCATCCACTATCTTTTTTGGTAGAATTTTAAAGAGAAAGACTTTTGCGATATCAGTATTTGCATCGAGACTTGAACTGGCGGCTGCCACACCACCAGTCATGATCACAACTGAAGCACCCACTAACAATAGCGTCTTCTTCATACGCATCCCCCGATCTAGTAGGAACAAAGAGAAATAGATAATAACATATTTGTATGCTATTTGTCGACTGCTGTATCTGGAATTATGCCTGTTAATTTGTTATAATTGCAACTTATGAGTCTTTCGATTGGCATTGTGGGCCTGCCCAATGTGGGTAAATCCACTCTCTTTAATGCCCTCACCAAAAACCAAGTATTGGCCGCGAACTACCCTTTTGCCACTATTGAGCCGAACGTAGGCGTGGTTAATGTGCCAGATACGCGTTTGCAAAAGCTAGCCGAGATTTCAAGCTCAGCCCAAACTATTCCTGCTAGCTGTACGTTTGTAGACATCGCTGGCATTGTTAGTGGCGCCAGCCGGGGTGAAGGCCTGGGCAACAAATTCTTAAGCCATATACGAGAATGCAACGCCATTGTGCAGGTTGTGAGAGCTTTTGAAGACCCTCTAATAACTCATGTCGAAAATAAGACTGACCCTAAGGCTGACATCGAAACTATAAATGCTGAGTTAATTTTGGCAGATTTGACTACTGTCGAAAGTCGCCTAGAGCGAATAAAGTCCGAGCTCAAAGCCGACCCAAAGCTGGCACCACTCAAGGCCTTACTCGAAAAAACTAAGGCCGGGTTAGATGAAGCTAAGCTCGCCGGATCATTCTTGTCTGCTGAAGAAATGCATGATTTACACGACATGCAGCTTTTAACCGCCAAGCCATTCATAATCGTCTTTAATTTAGATGAAACACAACTTGGTAACGAGCAACTCAAAAAAGAGCTGGAAGCAATTGTTAGCCCCTGCCCTGCAGTGTTTTTGTGTGCCAAGGTTGAAGCTGAACTGCAAGATTTATCAGAAATTGAAGCCAAAGAACTGCTCGCCGGTTTAGGTCAAACCGAGTCGGGCCTAGAAAGCCTAATTCGTCTCGGCTACCAAACTCTAGGCTTCGAAACATTCTTTACCACTGGGCCCAAAGAAACCCGTGGTTGGGTTATGCGAGCTGGCTACACGGCGCCACAGGCGGCTGGAGTAATTCATGGTGATTTCGAGAAAAACTTTATTAAAGCCGAGGTTGTAACCTATGAAGATTTTGTGGCTGGCCGTGGTTGGGCCGGCGCCAAGGAATCTGGCAAAGTCCGTTTAGAAGGCAAGGACTACACCATGCAAGATGGTGATATTGTAGTAATTAGGCATAGTTAAATGGATGCTGCTGAGCAACTAAAACGAGTTAAGAGGCTTCTACAGCATTATACCGAAGGAGACATCCCTACTCTGGCCCAGCATGAGGTTAATCCCAGGTTGGGTCGTGGGAGTCGAGAAAACTACCTATACTTTACCCTTCCTGCCTGCATTAACTTTCAGCGCAATAGTCCTGCGATGTGGAAGTCGGCCCTCGCTACCTGGGATGATCCAACCACTAATTATCTATATTTCCCCGAGAAGTTAGCAAAAACTACTTACAAAAAAATTCAGGCTGACCTAGGCAAGCATCGACTTGCGCTCCAGCCTAACAAGCACACTCTCATTTGGACCACGATTGCCGCAACTCTTCACGGCGAGTTCGATGATGACCCAAGAATGATAATTGGGCAAGCACAAAATGATATTTTGAAACTTCTAGAAATACTTCAAGTTACTAAGAAGAAATCATTTCCATACCTGTCTGGCCCAAAACTCTCAAACTATTGGCCATACATACTTTCGCAATACACAGACGTTAAGTGGTTAAACCCGTATGAGATTTCGATTATTCCAGATACACACATAATCCAGTCGAGTATTGAGCTTGGCTTGGTGCCAGAGGGTGCAAATCAAGAGGAAGTAATTGCGGCATGGAGGGAGCTATTGAAAGACAGTGACGTTACGCCTGTGCAGATGCACCCCGTATTGTGGAACTGGAGTAGGGCTGGTTTTTTGCCGGCCGTATAAGACTATTTAGCGCGCTCTAGGTATTGACCAGTGCGGGTGTCGACTTTTACCGTGTCACCAACCCTTATAAACTGTGGAGCCTGTACTTTTAGCCCTGTTTCTAACTCCACCTCTTTGGTGGTGGCGCTGGCGCTATTGCCTTTATCACCACCTGGAGCTGATACAACTTTGAGCACTACGTTCTTGGGCCAATCAAAACCAATGGTTTGGCCGTTGAAAATCAGGGCTTCTATTTCTGAGCCTTCATTTAAGTACTTGGGGATATTAGAGTCAATTTGTTGTTCAATCTCAAGCGTTTCGTAACTGCTCATATCCATAAAGTTCAATTTATCACCGCTGCGGTACAAATACTGTACGGTTTTGTGATCGATTTCTGCTGGTTTAACGCGTTCATCATTCTTGAATGTGCGATCCAAAACCTGGCCAGTAATGAGATTTTTGATCTTAGTGTTAACGGTCGAACCACCGCGGCCCATCTGTTTTTGAGCATATTCAACCACCCGGTAGGGCGCGCCATCGAGTTCAATTAAGGTTTCTTTTCGTAGGTCAGTTGGGCCATACATAGTAAATTGTCTCCGTAAGCTTTATTGTTCGAGGCTTGCCGAGAACTATAGTTCTCACTCTGTTCGAACAGTATGCATGCTAGCGTACCACGAACGGTAAAAGAGCCATATGTCTTGCCCGCTTGAGTGCTTTTGCCAACTGTCGTTGGTGCTTCATGCTAGCACCAGTGCGCTTGCGACCTTCGATTTTGCCAACACTATTTAGATAGCGCTGCAAAGTCTTAACATCTTTGTAGTCGATGTATTCGAGCTTTTCGGCGTAAAACTTATTTTGCTTGCTTTTGTAGAATTCTGCCATCATAAGTCCTTAAAACGGAATGTCGTCTAGGTTAATATCGCCGTCACCCATGTCTTCGATTTTTACGCCGTCTTTTTTGGTAGCTGGTTTTGCTGGTGCTTGAGCATCTGGGTCTTGGTTAAAACCAGCATCGCTACCGGCGTCGCCACCAGCGTTCATGCGATCCACAAAGTTGATATCAGTTGCAACAATCTCAGTTTTTTGGCGCTTAACACCGTCGTTGCCTTCCCAGCTGCGGGTTTGCAAGCGGCCTACTACCAGCACTTTGCGGCCCTTTTGTAGGTAGCTGCTAGCCAGTTCACCTAATTTACCCCAGGCTACAATGTCGTGATACTCCACAGCATCTTTACGTTCACCGCTGGGGTCTTGCCAACTACGGTTGGTGGCTACAGCAAAACTAGCGACAGATTGTCCGCTCGGTGTGGTGCGCAGTTCCGGGTCACGGGTTAAATTGCCCATTACAATTGCTTGGTTAAAATCTTTGGCCATTACTCTTCCCCTTTCTCTTCTTTTTCGCCTTCTTCAGCCGCAGCCTTTTCGGTTTTATCCTTGGGAGCTTCTTTTTTAGCACCCTCGGTTGGCTTATTTACGTAGCGAATTCGCTCTAAACTTACCACAAGATAGCGCATTACCTCTTCGGTAATTCGCAGGGTGTTGGTGATCTTTTGTGGAGCCTCGGTCGGTAGTTCTACAGTGTAGAACACATAAATTCCCCACTCCTGTTTTTTGATCTTATAGGCTAGCTTACGCTTGCCCCAGTTGTCTTTTTTTACGATCTTGCCACCATTGGCAGTCAGGATCTTTTCGATCTTAGAGGTGGCCGACTCTATGTCGATCTCTAGATCGGGGTGTAGCAAAATTGCTACTTCGTATTGTCTCATTTATTTCCTTTCTTTGGATCCCTCGCTTGTTGCGAGCTTCACTAAAGTCTGTTTGTATTTATGCTTTAGTAAAAAGGTCAATTAGCTTTTAAAACCATGTAATTATACTTGGTAATCAGGTCCGGGTCAACACTACTGTAATGGGTTCACTAGCTTAGCAACAAAAACGGGTGTCTATCAGACTTGTAAATGACTAATAAACAGGGAGACAAGACACCTATGTCATATACTAAATCACCCTATGCCCCAACAGCAAGGTGAGTAGCCTGTAGTTTGGTACGGTGGTATGTACACCAATCCAAGCGCTACAATTGCGCCGAACCAATTTGTATTCTAAGGGTCGTACCCTTAGAATGGGCTTCATGCCTGGTAGGAACATTTACAAACAATACGCCCCTAAGGGTTTTTACCACTAGAAACAGTTTCAGTTGGCTCTTCGATCTGAAAATCCCAACGCATTTCACCTAGTTGTTTTGTGTCTGAGCTGTCGGCCAATCTTATTTCCATAATTTTATTGTATCACCAGGTTTGGTATAATTGTGAACATGAAAGACGTAAAAGTGATTCTGCTGCACGGCAATGGTGGCGGCAAAGGCTCAGACAATTGGCTGCCATGGCTTAAAGGCGAGCTAGAAAAGCTAAATGTTAAATGCTTAGCCCCAGATATGCCTGATTCTGAACTGGGCAGAGCTAAATACTGGATTCCATATTTAAAAGATAAGCTTAGTGCAGATGAAAATACCATACTAGTTGGTCATTCAACTGGAGCAATAGCGGCTCTGAAGTATGCCGAAAACAGCAAGCTGTTAGGATCAATATTAGTTGGTGGCTACTACACCGATCTGGGCGATGAGACCGAGAAGAAGAGTGGCTACTTTGATCAGCCTTGGGGCTGGAAAGCAATTAAAGATAATCAAAAGTGGGCTGTAGTATTCGCCTCTACCGACGACCCTTGGATACCGATCGAAGAAGCTAGATTCATAAAAGACAGACTCGGCTCTGAATATCACGAGTTTAGTGATCAAGGACACTTTGGTTATGACAAGGATAAAAAAGAATTTCCAGAGTTGCTAAGAGTGCTAAAACAGAAACTAGGCAAATGATTATCGGAATTGCTGGTGGCAGCTGTAGTGGCAAAACTACACTAATTGAAGAAATTCAAAAGCGACTCGGCGATGAATTCTCCGGCCTGTCGTTTGATGATTACTTCGTTGGTGAAGAAAACTTACCAGAAGTTGTTGAAGATTGGGAAAATCCCTCTCTCTATCGTTACGATGAATTTATAACCGACCTAAAAAGTCTAAGGCAAGGAAAGACTATACATCTGCGGACCAAATCTAGGGAGAGCACTGCCTCTGGGGTAACCAGTAAACAGCTTGATCCAAATAAATTCACTTTTATAGAAGGCTTTTTAATCTTCTACGATCCGGCCGCTGTAAAGCTCTTTGACAAAAAAGTGTTTATTGATTTGCCAGAAGAGCAGATTGTTCAACGAAGGCTTGACAGATCAGACGGTGTTAGCCGGTGGGATCTGCCTGAGTACATCAATAAAAGGCTAATCCCCGGACACAGAAACTATGTTCAGCCACAAAGCAAACTGGCAGACATTGTTGTCAACGGAGAATGGCCCACCAGCAAGATGGCTAATGTCATTATAAAAGCGCTATGAAACGAGTAATAATACTGCGGCATGCCGATCGTGAGGGCGATGAGCTCACACCGCAAGGTGTTGGTGCTTGTAAGGAGTTGGCGCAAAAGCTCCCCCATTTTGATATTGTGGTAGCCTCTCCGGCCAAACGCACACAAACTACGGCCGGGCTTTTGACCGGCCAAAAACCAGCCATCGAGCCGGTGTTAATGCTGTCGTCCGACCCAGCCGGCGCCAAAAGTTTGTTAGATTTGGCCAAAAAGCTGCTCGGTCAACTGCCGGCTAACGGTCAAGCTTTAATAGTTTCGCACGAGGTCAACATATTAGCCTTGATAAAGCTGCTGCAGCCGACTATAGCGATCGTTGGTATAAATAAGCTCAGTGGCATTAGCTTAGATGAAAATCTAAACTTAGATATGGTAAATAACGATGGCAATTAAGCCGGTTTGCGACAAGTGCGGCAAGGAGTTAACCGAGTTTGGTGCGATTTTGTTTAGCCCACCAGATTCAAATAACACGGTAAAGAAGTTTCACATTTGCGTTGCTGTTACCTTGAGATAGCGCAAGAGTTCGAAAAGAAATAGTTGGCCAGGTATACTGTAAGCATGCCACACTTAGCTAGTCATATTATTCAACTGCCTGTTTTTAGCGTGCAGGACGGTGGTATTCTGGGTCGGGTGCAAAAACTCATTGTTAACCCCGATGACTTTAAAATCGTTATGTTACAAGTTCATTTGCAGACCAAATTTAGGCCACGCTACCTATTGCCGCACGACATAAAGCTGGTCGATAACAATAAACTAATTATAGAATCTGCAAATGATCTAGCCGAAGACGAGGATTTAGTGCGACTCAAGCCATATATAAAGCAGCCTTTTTTGTTGTGTGGTGCCAATGTAGTTACCCAAAGCAGCAAAAAACTAGGCCGGGTTAACGACTTTAGCTTAAGCACTAATGATTTCACAGCAACTAAGCTTTACTTAAAATCACGTTCTATTTGGCAGTTTTTTTACGCCTCTCATATTATTGATCGTAATATGGTTGTCGATGTAAAAGATGATAACAAAACCATTGTAGTTAAAGACAGCACCATAAAACTGCAAAAAACTAGCCCAAGCGTGTTGCCGGCCAAAAGCTGAAATTCTTTCACCCTTTCGGGCGACTATCTTTTGTCTTGGCAAAAGATAGCAAAACCGCCTGGCCTATGCTTACAGTCTAGCAGTGCTCAGCCAGTCGAAACTTCTTGGAGGCTAGCGCGGTTTGGTAACAACCAAATTCTCGCAAACAAGAGCGTTGCTTAATGGCTTCGCTTGCCGATCGTTGGCAACGGCCGAAGAAGATCGAGTGTCAGAGATTGTAAAAACAAAAGTTTTTTCTATTGAAGTATTATAGCTTAACAAATATAATACCTAGCAATGAGGAGTGTGAAGTGGTTGTAATTGCTTTGTGGGTTGTACTGGCGGCCGTGATTTTTAGATTCGTACTCAAGCGTAGCTAGCCGGCACTCTCGGCCCCTAGTACGGCTTTGATGTCGGCGTAGCGAAAGCCGCGTGCGCTCATGTGCGAAATAAGAGTCATATCATCAGTCTTGCGGCTGGCTTTTCTTTTTTTAGCAATTAGTTTTTGAATGTTTTGTAGTTCTTGATCGTGGTTTTGCTCAGCCAAAACAGCTTCAATGATCTCACTGCCTACACCCTTTTGTCGCAGTTCTTGCTGCAATTGTCGTTTTGAACGAGGCTTGAGCAGGTTGCGGTTTTCTATCCAGTTGCGAGCAAACTGCTGATCGTCTAGCAATTGTTGCTCAGAAAGTTTTTGAACTACAGGCTCTATTTGATCACTATCTTCAATTTTCTCTTGTAAGTATTTGCGTACTTCGTGTGTACTACGTGGCCGAAAACTTATGTAATACAAGGCTCGGTCATAGGTTTTAGAATACAATGAAGAGTGTTTGAGCTCGGCTAGCTTATCTGGCTCAACTTCGTCCCCTATGCCAATGCCAGATAAACTAAGTTGTAGATCGCTAAGCGAACAAAAAAACGCACCGTCTACAAAGATATTGTAGAGTTGAGTACGTTTTTTTTGTTGAGTAATGTCGGTGACAGTAGGCATAACAACTCGCAGGTGGCTAAATACTGGCTCTAAGTTGCTTGAGAGCGGATCTCTTTCTCGAGTTCTTTCATAACTTTGGGATTGTCGCTCAAAAACTGCTTGGCAGCTTCACGGCCCTGGCCAATCTTCTCACCCTTGTAGGCATACCAGGCACCGGCCTTTTCGACTAAGCCGTGTTTGACGGCTAGATCTACCATGTCGCCGGCCTTGCTAATGCCTTGGTTGTACATAATATCAAACTCGGCAATTCTAAATGGCGCAGCAATCTTATTCTTAACAACCTTTACTTTTACATGGTTACCAATAATGTTATCACCATCTTTAATTTGCTCTGTACGACGAATGTCGAGACGCACCGACGAGTAGTACTTAAGAGCATTACCGCCAGCTGTTACCTCTGGATTACCAAACATCACACCAATCTTCATGCGTAGCTGGTTGATGAAGATAACGGTGGTGTTAGATTTGGCGATAACACCAGTAAGTTTGCGCAAAGCTTGGCTCATTAAACGAGCCTGTAAGCCCATGTGGCTGTCGCCCATCTCGCCCTCTATTTCGGCTCGTGGCACTAGGGCTGCGACAGAGTCAACCACTACCACGTCGACAGCACTAGAACGCACTAAGGTCTCACAAATCTCCAAGGCCTGTTCGCCCGTGTCGGGTTGCGATATTAATAAGTCGTCTAGATTAACGCCGATTTTGGCGGCATATTCAGGATCCAAGGCATGTTCGGCATCGATAAAAGCTGCCAAGCCACCCCTGTTTTGAACCTCAGCAACAGAGTGCAAGGCCAACGTGGTTTTACCGCTCGATTCTGGACCATAAATTTCTACAATTCGACCCTGCGGTATGCCTCCCCCCAAGGCAAGGTCTAGTGATAAGCTGCCAGTTGGGATTGTCTCAACCGCAACCTGCATCCCCTCACCCAACTTCATGATTGAGCCTTTGCCAAATTGGCGCTCGATTTGTTCAACAGCCAGATCTACAGCTTTAATTCGAGATTTTCGTTCCGAGCTGCTGACTGAATCTGAGCTACTCCTACTGGCTTTTGGCTTGTCCATAATTTCGGTCTTTCCTTCTTGTTTTACTGGTGTTGCTGTTGGCATTGGCTTTCTCCTTGTTCGTATTATGTTCAATGATAGTGTACCGAACAAGAAACGTACATGTCAACACTTTTTCTCGCAAATTTTTAGTACTCTTATTTAATCAGGTTTGAATGAGGGCGTAAAGCAAAAATATTACACTGTAAATAACATGCCTGCGTCCGCTGGGGTTCCCCAGCGGACGCGGCCTTGCACGTCTAGCCCTCGCAGTAAACCCGAATGCCCTCGGGCCAGTCCATCTGCCACCACGACATCTCGTACTTCGGCCCGGGCAGCGCGAACCTTAGGCCGGTCGGGCTGTCGATTCGAACCCAGACGGGCCCAAACTTAAGCCAGTGGATGAGGTGCTTGATCAGATAGAAGTGCCTATCACAGCTAGCTCGATGTTGGTGATTGGTTCCACAGGTCCCAATCAGTTGGATTAGTTGCTGCTCCGAATAGCCACCAAGTTCCTCAAGATATCTGACCAGTTGGTCTCTCGAGCTACGGACCCGGTCTGATGCAGTGCTGTTGTCCATGGTTCCTCCAGGTTTTCGACGAACAAAGCCTAATTGGTATTTAACCAGCTCAAAACTATACTGTAAAGCACTACTGGCTAAACTGGGTGTCTTTGTTAAATGTTAAATCAATCTTGGCCTCACCATCTCTGCCAAGTTGGCCAAGGTTCTTGCGGGCTACCGATGAGTTGGTGATAACCACACTGGTGGCGCCGCCATTACCGGTAGTAAGAGTTATGCTCTGCTTGGCTTTTATAAGCTGCTGGGAGCCCGGTAGCATGGTGCCGTGAAAAGCATCTTGCCCGTCAGCCTTAGCCACAATCCAGGTGGCTTGCTTATTTACCTTTATAACAATCTGCACCCCGTCGACTGGGTTGGCTGGTAACTGACTCGCGAGATCGGCGTTGGCTGAGTTTGGCAGGCGAGCCACAATATTTTTCGACATAGTGCTGGTTTTACCCAGCTTGTTGCGCGCCATCAGAGTTATGGTGTTATCACCATCCTCAACCGCAATACGTTCCGAGAAGCTACCGTCGGGGCTAATTTGAACCGGCGAGCTATTGATAAATAAATCACTGCCAGCATCGATCTGGCCACTGACAATTATATAGCTGGTGTTAACCGTGCCTGGGATCTGTGAATTTAGGTTAATCTTGGGTGGCGCCGCCAATAGCACAAACTGCCACAATATATAGCCAGCAGCAATAACAAAGGTAGCCACGCCTATCAGTATAGCGATGGCCTTGGGAGTAACTACAACCGCCCCGCTACCAATTGGCTTAAGGTTAAAGCCCGATGACTTTTGCCGGCTATGCGAGTCGGCCGAGGCTTGTTTGTGAGCCACACGTTCATTTGTGTAAAGCTGCATGATCGGCTTAGTATCGAATCCTAAGTAGTCAGCATAGTTTTTAACGTATCCCTTGGCGTAGACATCGTCGGGTAGTTTGTCGTAATCACCGGCTTCAATTTGACCCAGGTAAATCTCGCGAACATTTATGGCTTTTTCGACGTCTTTTAAGCTATAGCCCAGCTCATTGCGGCGTTTTTGCAGTAGCTCCGGCAAAGCCACATGTAATGAAATCTTGGCCGGCGAGTCGGTGCCTTTCGCCGATTCTTTAAGCTGTTCATCGCTCACTTAGGCTGTTCCTCGCCTCCGCCCAAGCTTCCGCCCATAAGATCAGAAATATCTGAAACCAAAACTTCGCGTGGCCTAGCGCCATCGGGTGGACCAACAACACCCCGTTCTTCAAGTAAGTCTATTAGCCGAGCGGCACGGGCATACCCTACCCTCAGGCGTCGCTGCAATAAGCTAGCGCTGGCCTTGCTATTCTGTATCACCACCTCTGCGGCCTGCTCAAACATGTCATCATCGGCACTCTCTAGGCTGCCAGGGCTACCCGGCATCTTTACAGCTTGAGCAGTCACCTCTTCGTTGTATTCAGCAGCTCGCTGTTCGCGTAAGAATTTGGCTAGATTCTCAGTTTCTTTATTGGCTATATAGACGCCTTGAATACGCTTAGGCTTAGTGAGTTCGGCATTCACAAACAACATGTCACCATTGCCAATCAGCTTCTCGGCTCCAGCTTGGTCTAGAATGGTGCGTGAGTCTATCTGGCTGGCGGTGCGCAAAGCAATTCGGCTTGGTATGTTGGCCTTAATTATACCCGTAATCACATTGACATCCGGGCGCTGGGTGGCCAGCACCAAGTGCATACCAGCCGCCCGGCCCATCTGAGCCAAGCGCACAATCAAACCCTCAACCTCTTTGGCAGCCACCATCATTAGGTCGGCCAACTCATCAATTAAAATTACAATGAATGGCATGGCATCTTCACGATTACTAGAGTTGTATTCAGAGATGTTCTTGTTGGCGGTTTCTGAGAATAATTTATAACGGCGCTCCATCTCGGCAACCGCCCACTTGAGTGAGCTGATAGTTTTATCGGGCTCAGTTATTACCGGTGTTAATAAGTGCGGGATATCGTTGTAAGGGGTCATCTCGACGCGCTTAGGGTCGACCAATATGAGCTTAAGCTCACTCGGACTATTGCGATACAGCAGGCTGGCAATTAGCGCACTTATGGTAACGCTCTTACCGGCGCCGGTAGCACCAGCTATCAGCAAGTGTGGCATCTTGTTGAGATCGGCCACCACAATCTCGCCCGATACATCACGACCCAACACAAAATCCAGTCTGGACTTGTATTGATCCATATCTTTGCTAGCCAAAATGTCGCGCAGGCGCACCATGGCCACCTTCTTGTTTGGAACCTCTATGCCGACCAAGCTCTTGCCTGGAATTGGTGCCTCAATGCGGATTGGGTGCTGAGCTAGGGCTAGGGCTAGGTCTCGGTCTAGGGTAGTAATCTTGTTCAACTTAACACCGGTTGGTGGCTTAAGACTGTATTGAGCAACCGTGGGGCCAATATTTACATCGGCCATCGATACATCGATACCAAAGTGAGCCAAGGTGTCTTGTATAAGCTTGGCATTGGCCTTAACGTCGCCGGCGTCGGCCTTGCTACCACCCTCTTCTAGTAAATCCAAGCTTGGGTATTTCCAGTCTTTGTCAAGCGCACCAGTTAAGGCCTCCTCTTTCTCTTTGGGCTGGTCTTGGTCTTCGTTGCCAATCGTGCCCTTTATGGGTAGTTTGGTATTAATTTGGAATTTTGGTTCGGTTTCTTCGTTGCCATCTTCGCCATCCTTGCGACGCAAGCCAAATAGCGACAAAGTCTTGATAATTATGTCCTTGAGTCGGGCATTAGCGGCAATCACAATGCTGATAGTTAATAATGCGCTGAGGATAAAGATCGCCACCCACTGGTTTAGCACTGGTGACATTAGCGCGTACAAACCATAGCCCACCAAGCCACCCTGGTTGGCCAAAACAGTTATGTCCGGACTGTTCGATTTAAATATAAAGGCAAATATGCTACTCAAAAACACATAAAACGCCATTTGACCCAATATGTTATAGCCCCTGAGCTGATACTTTTCGGGCAAGAACAGCACCCAGGCCGTCAATAATAATGTGAGCGGCAAGACATAGGCACTTAAGCCAATCACCACCTTAATAGCTCCCAGAATCCAAGCGCCTGCAGTGGCCGCCAAACCAAAGCTGGCCAGCAGTAAAAAGACTGCCAAAGCAATCAAAATAATGGCAACTATCTCGCGTACTATCGAGCGCTTAAGCTCAGCTTGAGCTTCAGCCTTTTCTTGCTGCTCTTTTTTGTTAAGCTTTTTGCCTTTTTGGAGCTTAGCTGGTTTCTTTTTGTGCTTCTTTCGCACCATAGCGCTATTATACCCTCCTGGTCGCTGACGTAACAGATACTAACCTGATTAAAATACTCAATTACTTGAGCATGATGTATATTATACCACACTTGGCTAAATAATGCTAGTGGTTTTAGGCCCTATGGTTCGAATGAAATGAGAACTTTGGCTTGTTGTAGTTGTTGGCACTAGCCTCGAACAACAAAACTGTACTTGTTGCTGTCTATTATAGCACAACCAAAACATAAAAAATAGCCTTGTCAAATATTAGTTTTCCAGATACAATAAACCTCTTATGAAAAACATCCGAAAAGGACTGAAGCTAATCCCTTATTTACGGCGCTACATGGCAGTGCTGATTACTTTAAGTGTTATTGCATCTATTCTCAACGCTCTGCGTCCACAGGTTCTTAAGTTAATAATAAATCGAGTTGCTGGCCTATCTGGTCTTGCGCCGAATGTCTCCACCCTCCAGGCATTAATATTTTTAGGCATTTTACTGATATTAATAAGTGTTTTTTCTAGTTTCTTCGAGACTGTCCAATGGAGAGTAAACGAAGGATTGTACTATCGGCTCGAGAAAATACTTGGTAGACAGGTTTTTCAAAAACTGTCATCTCTTTCACTAGACTTTTTTGAGCAGGAAAAGAGCGGGGCACTTTCTAACAAGATAATCTCCGGTGTTAACGGTATTATCAGTTGGATTGGGAACTTTAGCTGGGGTTTATTGGGAGGAGTTAGCCAAACCGTTATCAATCTCTTGTTTATCTTTTTCGTCTCACCGCCGATTGTGGGTGTAATGCTACTAGCCATTTCGGCTCAAACACTACTCTTTATCCGTAATGCAAAGAAAACCAGACACCTGCAAAAGGCCGGTAGAAAAGCCGAGGAAGAAGCCAGTGGGATTTTGTTAGAGACTTTTTCTCAATTCGGCGTAATTAAATCTTTTAATGCGGCCGGATCGCAGTACCAAAAATATGAGCGAGAACTCACTAGGGCTGAGGGTAAATATAAGACGTATCTAACAATATGGGCTCGCCACATATTCTTTAGAGACATCATATTCAATGTTGGCATGAGTATTAGTATTATTATTGTCGGTTTTGGCGCCTTGCACAAAGCCTATAGCCCGGGCGATGTAGCTCTAGTGGCACTATATCTTCTTCAGCTAAGTGGTGTTGCCCTAAGTGTTGGTCGGTTCTTCGACAACAATGTCCGTATTGAGGTAAATGTGAGTCGACTAATGGATATATTTGAAACCAAGCCAACCCTAGAAGACAAAGCCAATGCCAAAGACCTAGAGAGCCTAGATTCCATCGAGTTCAAAAATGTTAGTTTCGACTACAAAAAGGGCAAGAAGGGTGCCGTTAAGAATCTAAACTTCTCTATTGCTCCTGGAAAAACTGTAGCCTTAGTCGGCCCATCGGGCGTTGGTAAGAGTACGATTACCAAATTGCTGCTTCGGTTCTATGAACCTACCTCTGGCCAGATAGAAATAAATGGTGGCAATATTGATAGCTTTACCCAAGAATCAATCCGAAAACATATGGGCATGGTCATGCAAGACGTAACCCTATTCAACACATCGCTGAAAGATAATCTGGCAATTGGTAACCCACACGCAAAGAAAGAAGCTATTTATACAGCGGCTGAACAAGCCCATGCCAAAGAATTTATATCTGAATTACCAAGTGGCTACGACACGCTAGTCGGCGAACGCGGCATAAAGCTTAGTGGTGGACAGAAGCAGCGAGTGGCCATTGCCAGGGCTATACTTAAAGACCCACAGCTAGTAATCCTAGACGAGGCTACCAGTGCATTGGATAGCGAAAGTGAGCGACTAGTTCAAGATGGTCTTAAAAAGCTTATGAGGGGTCGGATGGCGCTCATAATCGCCCACCGCCTGAGTACTGTGCGGCACGCCGATGAGATTTTGGTGCTCGAGAAGGGCAAAATAGAAGAGCGTGGTACCCATGAAGAACTCATGAAAAATGATGGCTTGTACAAAAAGCTATTCGATATGCAGTCGGCCACGGGTAAAATCGAGCTCTAAAACGCAAAGGGCAGCTCGTCGTTGAGCTGCCCAAGCGATCGTCATTGATCGCCTTTTTTGCTTTTTGAGGTTGGTGTTGGTGTGAGGGTTTGTGTCACTCGACGTTGGGGTACCTGCGAGCGTCGAGCTCAGACAGGAGCGCCTCTTCTTCGTCGGCAGTTGTAATGCCGTACGGTGACCTACGCCCGTCGGGGCTGTGAAGTCGGGACAGTCGCCCCTCGATCTTGTCGGTACTCAGACTGGCAACCCTGTCGTGTTCGCGGCGGCTTCCGCTGGTGTTTCTCCAGTTAACCTCCATGGGATCGTCCTTTCGTTTCGCTTTTGTCGCTATCTCGTCAGTGCTAACTCCCTTCTATCAACCTGCAAGCTACGGCACGAAGGCTAGATTTTGGCCTTCCTGTCAATTGGAACTTACCATAACTAATATGGCTTGTCAAGCCGCGCCGGCTAATTATTGGCTAGAGAACACCTATTATTCTCAACCAAAACTATCATGCTTGTATTCTAAGGGTCGTACCCTTAGAATGAGCGTCATGCCTGGTAGGAATATTTACAAACAATACGCTCCTCAGAGTTTTTACCACGTCTATAATCGTGGGGTGAATCGTCAAGTCATTTTCAATGATGATAGAGATTATGCTGTGTTTGTGGGGCTTCTAAAGCGCTATTTGAGCAGTACCCCAGCAAAAAATTCGGCTGGCGTACAATACCCCACATACTTTGGCACCGTAGAGCTTTTGGCATTTTGCTTGATGCCTAATCATTTTCATCTCCTTCTGTATCAACAGACCGTTGATGCCATGAAGTTATTAATGAAAAGCGTTGGTGTGGCCTATGGTATGTATTTCAACGATCGCTATAAACGGATTGGGCCAGTTTTTCAACAACGTTACCGGGCTTCTAGAATTAGCTCGGACAGTTATTTGCTCCACATATCGCGCTATATTCATCTTAATCCCAACGACTACCAGCACTGGCAGTGGTCAAGCTTGTCATATTATACCGGTCTATGTAGCTCAGATTGGTTACTTCCCCATCGGATCTTAAACCTTTTCGAGAACCAAGACTATCTCGAGTTCGTGGATGAATACAAGCCGACACGAGATGAGCTCGATAAGATTAAGCACGAACTGGCCATTGACCCAGGCGAGGTTTAATCTAAGGGTACGACCCTTAGATTAAACCTCTATCACCACTGGTAATACAATCGGGTTGCGCTTGGTTACCTTATAGAGATAGTTGCTGACTTCGTCGCGAATACGAGTTTTGATAATTGGTGAGCTAGGCGGCACATTGCCTTGTCGACCCGCGAAGATATTTTTAACGATCTGGCGGGCACCGTTAACTAGCTCTTCGTTATCTTTCATGTAGATGAAGCCGCGGCTAATAATATCGGGGCTGGTGAGCAGTTTGCCGGTTTTGCGTTGCACCGTGGCAATCACCGTAAACACGCCTTCTTCGGACATGGCTATACGGTCCTTGAGTACAATCTCTTGAACGTCGCCAATACCTGCGCCATCGATCAGCACGTCTGGCACGGGTATCTTAGCTCCCAACTTAACGGTACCCTTTTCGGCCACTAGAGTTTGGCCGTTCTCGATTACAAAAATCTTGTCTTCTGATACCACTTTGCTGCGAATACAGATCTGTTTGTTGTGCACCAAGTGGTGCAACTCACCGTGAATTGGCAGATAGTATTTAGGTCGAATCAGCTTAATCATCTGCTCCACCTCTTCGTAGTAGGCGTGGCCAGAAATATGCATAATATCTAGATCGTCAAAGCGACGCAGATCGTTGCTGTATACATACGGCCCCCAACGCAAAATGTTATCGATCATGCCCCAAATTGGTTTTTCGTTGCCTGGAATAATCGACGAACTCAAGACCACGACATCGTTTTTGCGAATCTTAATGTCTTTGACCTCACCTCGACCCATGCGGTTTAGCACTGCAAACTCCTCACCCTGCGAGCCGGTAGCCAAGATCGCTACCTGTCCATCTTGATATTTGTTGACGTCTTGGGAACGAATTATGGTGTTGGCCGGGATCTTAATGTAGCCCATCTTTACAGCTAGCTCGACATTGCTGAGCATGCTGCGACCAGTAATCACCATCTTGCGCTTAGCTCGGGCAACAGCATCTATAATCATTTGCATACGGCTAATCTGTGATGAAAACGACGATATAATCACCCGCTTGTTGTAATTGCGGGCAAAGATCTCATCGAGGGTCTCGGTAATTTCTTGCTCACGTGGGCTTCGACCCATGGTTTCACAGCTGGTGGAGTCGCACATCAATAGTAATATACCTTCATCGCCAATCTGCTTGAGCCTGGCTAGATCAGTTGGCTTGCCGTCGTATGGATCGGGGTCGAACCGCCAGTCACCAGTGTTAAAGATGGTGCCGGCCGGGGTGCGGATCACAAGGGCGCAGGCATCGGGAATGGAGTGATTAACTCGCACAAATTCAATACTAAAGACACCAGCTTGGATCTTCTGGCCGTTATCTTGATCGACAATATGCATCTCGGGCTTAAATGGCAGCTTATACTCCTCTAGTTGGCGCTCAATAAACTTTACAGTGAATTTGGCACCATAAATTGGCGCCGGCATCTTGGGCAACATAAATGGAATGCCGCCTATGTGGTCTAAGTGAGCATGGGTAATAAAGTGCCCACGGATCTTGTGCTTGCGCTCCTCGAGGTAGCTAATATCAGGAATAATGTAATCAATTCCAGGTAGTTCGGGGCCGGGGAACATAAAGCCTAGATCCATTACAATCATGTCATTTTCGTACTCTAAGGCCATAACGTTCTTGCCGATTTGGCCCAAACCACCCAAAGGAATGATTTTGAGCTTACCGGCATCGGCCCTAGATAGCCCCACCGCCTTGGCTGCGGTCTTGCTTTGATCGAGTTTGTTAAAAGTACCGGTCATGTACTCACTAGGACGTTTGTCGAAACGCCGGCGTTGACCACCACCGCCGCCAGAGCGTGGTTTACCACCACCATTGGGTCGGTTGCCATTTGGCTTGCCGCCATCGTTTGGTCGGTTGTCGTTTTGGGTCTTACCGCCGCGAGGGTGGTTGCTTGGTTTGCTCGAATTGTTCGACCTGTTCTGGGCGGGTTTAGTGTTATTATTTTGTGTTCGTTTGTTTGGTGAGCTGGCAGACGCTGTTGGCTTCTTAGCCTTAGCTTGTGTAGCGGCTCCCAAATCTTGAGCCGTCAACGGACGGCTTTTTAGTTTGTCTTCTTTCATAGTTATAAGCTTTTTAAAGCTCCTTTCTATCTGTTGCTCAACATGTCAGTGAGCATGTTTAATTGTTTAGAGTATGACTTTATTGTCATCTTGACCGGGGTCGAATGTTTACTAATTCGGCTTCGCTCAGGATGACACTTTTATGTCAGCTTTGTTGTTCAACTTTGCGTAAGATCGCTGGAATGCGGCCAAAATCTTCTTGCAAAATAGCGCGCATGGAACCGTTATAGAGTGCGGCCGCAGGGTGATAAAGCGGCAAGAACACCCGCCCAGAACGCTTAACTGGCTGGCCATGAGCTTGGCTTATCCGCAGCTCCGGAAAAAATACGTTCATAGAGTGGCGGCCCAGAAACACGATTAGTTTGGGGTCGATGACTTTAATTTGAGCTAGTAGGTACGGCAGGCAAGCTTGGATTTCTTCGCGGGAGGGATCGCGGTTGTTGGGTGGTCGGAACTTTACAATGTTGGTTATAAATACGTCTTGCCGGCTGCGATCAATTGTTTCGAGCATGCTCTCTAGAAACTTACCGCTGGCCCCCACGAATGGCCGGCTCTGCTTGTCTTCTTCGGCGCCTGGCGCCTCGCCCACAAACATAATCTCGGCAGCTGGGTTACCCTCACCCGGCACCGGGTTAAGACAAGACTTGGCGATCTCAAGCTCAAGGCTGCGATCCAAGATCGGTTTGGCAATTTCGTCTAATTTGGCCTGTTTTTCAGCTTTGGTCATACGAGTTGCCCCAGTGACGCCCGCAGCAGTCTGCGAACACGAACTTGGGCAGCTATTTTTTAGCAGCCTTTATAGACAGGTTGAGTCGTCCTTGAGAATCTATTTCGAGTAACTTAACTGTTACTTTATCACCCTCTTTGAGCTCCTTGTGAATGTCCTCAACTCGCTCGTCACGGATTTGAGAAATGTGCACCATGCCCTCTTTGCCGGGCAAGATCTCTACAAAAGCGCCGAAATCTAAGACCTTAACTACAGTGCCGTCGTAAACCTTGCCAATCTCGGGCTCCACCACGATCGATTCAATCCATTCGGTAGCGGCCTTGGCAGCTTTTTGGTCGGTACTGGCAATCATTACTAGACCAGAGTCTTCGATGTCGATCTCCACACCGGTTTCGGCAATAATCTTTTGAATAGTCTCACCGCCTTTGCCAATCACCTCGCGAATTTTATCTGGGCTAATCTGCAGTTTGGTAATGCGTGGCGCATATTGGCTGGTTTCGGCTCGGGGCTCAGCAATTACCTCAAGCATCTTCGATAGTATGTGAGCTCGGCCCTGGCTGGCCTGCTTGAGGGCAGCGCTCATGATTTCTAGAGTAATGCCCTTTACTTTAATGTCCATCTGTAGCGCCGTAATGCCAGCATCGGTGCCAGCTACCTTAAAGTCCATGTCACCAGCAAAGTCTTCGGCGTCTTGAAGGTCGCTCAAGATTACATACTTTTTAGGATTGTCGTGATCAATCATTAGGCCCATGGCTATGCCGCTAACCGGTTTACTGATTGGCACACCAGCATCCATGAGGCTCATGGTGCTGCCACAAACACTAGCCATCGAGGTTGAGCCAGCGCTACTAAGCATTTCTGAAACCACTCGAATGGTATAGGGAAAATCTTCGACTACTGGAATAACTGGCAGCAAAGCTCGTTCAGCCAGGTAGCCGTGGCCAACCTCGCGGCGCCCTGTTGAGCGCATGGGTCTAGCCTCGCCAGTGCTAAACGGCGGAAAGTTGTAGTGGTGTATGTAGCGTTTTTCGCGATCTTCTTCCATGGTGTCGATTAGCTGTGCAGCCGAGGTCGACCCAAGTGTGGTTAGGGTTAAGGCTTGGGTGGTGCCACGAGTAAACACGGCACTTCCATGGGTGCGTGGCAGTAGGCCAACTTGCCCGCTGATTGGTCGGATCTCAGTGGTCTTACGGTTATCGGGTCGCTTGCCCTCTTCTAAGATCGAGCGACGAATCTCGCGATCAATAATCTTTTCGAATGCAGCCAATACATCTGGGTGACCAAAGCGTTCTTTGCTATCTGGCTTGAGCTCATCGGAGAGCGTGCCAAATTCGTTTAAGACTTCGGCTTCGAGCGTCTGCAAGGCTTCGTGGCGCATTTGCTTATTTTCGTTGCGAATGGTCTCGCCCAGGCGGTCTTTTAGAAATTCTGCGATTTTGGTCTGGGCTTCTTCGCTCGGGGTAAAGAGCTGGTATTCACGTGGTTCAACCTTGAGTTTTTCCACCAGCTCTTGCTGAGCCTTAATCACCGGCTGCCAGGTTTTAACGGCTAGCTCCAGGGCTTCGACCAGAGTCTTTTCGCTCACCTCGTTGGCACTGGCCTCTACCATCATCACGGCATCTTTGGTGCCAGCAACTGTCAGGTTTAGCTTGCTAGCTTCTTGCTCGGTGGTAGTTGGGTTGGCCACCAGCTTATCATCGATTAAACCAATCCGAGCTGCACCCACCGGACCATCAAAAGGTGCGCCGGTTAGCATTAGTGCTGTACTGGCAGCAATTATAGCAATAACATCTGGTTCGTGCTCGAGATCAGCACTCAAGACCGTTACCACAACTTGCACGTCGTTACGGTAACCTTTGGGAAAGAGTGGGCGCAATGGTCGATCAATTAGTCGTGAGGTCAGCACCGCCTGATCGCTCGGTCGGCCTTCGCGCTTCATGAATCGACTGCCGCTGATTTTACCGCTGGCGTAGAGCCGCTCCTCGTAATCGATTAATAGCGGAAAGAAGTCGGTGTCAGCTTTGACCTCGGGTGCTACCACAGCTGTGGCCAACACCACGGTGTCGCCATATGCAACCCGAACTTCGCCATCGGCCCGAAAAGCCATGTCGCCTGTAGTCATTTTTAGTTTTTTGCCGGCAAACTCGGTTTCGAGTTCTACCTGTTTACCCCCAAATGGATGAATTATATCCATGTATCTCCTAATATACTCTGCGCTGGTTTTGTTAAGTTAGTGCTAGAAGCAATTGATCAGTATCGTTTTTTAGGCGATGATCACTTAATCCTATCACTAACCGGCAGAGTAAATGTGTTACTTAATGTACGCTTACAATATAGCACAAAATTGCTAAATTGGAAGGCCTGCAATCCTTAAGACGAGGAATATTTGTACAAGATTCAAGGCGCAATTGAGTAGTGCAGCAAAGCGTAGTAAGCCTACGTGTAGCGAGCAACGGAAATTGCAACGCTGAAGCTTGTCAAATAAACTCGTCGACTAGCGGCGAAGTTTCAGTTTTTTGATGAGCTTTGAGTATCGATCAGGACTCTTCTTTTGCAAGTAATCCAGCAGGCGTCGGCGTTTGCTTACCATAGCTAGCAATCCGCGCCTGGAGTGATTATCTTTTTTGTGGGTCTTAAGATGGCTGGTTAGCTCGTTGATCTTGGTGGTAAAAAGAGCAATCTGAACCTCGGCCGAACCAGTGTCTTTGCCGTGGGTTGAGTAGTCTTTTATGAGCTTTTTCTTGGTGGTTTGAGCTATCATAGACTTTAAATATTAGCAGATTTCAGGTAATTAATCAAGCCCCCAAAGGTATTAGCCTTCTTGCCGACATTCGAACAGCTGGACACAGCATGCTAAGCACGAAACGCTGCAAGCGAGGACTGTCTGAGTCGCCAGCTGGCGGACGAGTTCCGCAGCTTCAGCTTGCGAGCGAGCAAGCAGCCACCAGGTGTGAGCCCATGTCGGAGGCTTTGCTTCTTTGGGTCTCAAAGAAGTGCCGGCTGCTTAAAGCCATAGGTTTGAAGGGTTTTTACCCTTCGGGCAACTATCTTTTGTCTTGGCAAAAGATAGCAAAACCGTTTGGCCTGTGCTTACGATCTAGCAGTACTTAGCCAGTCGCAACTTCCTGTTGCTGTGCGGTTCGCTAGCCAGCGAATTCTCGCAATCAGGAGCGTTGCTTGGCGGCTTCGCTTGCTGATCGTAGCAACGGCCGTTGAACAACACCCTCTACCCGTCATTCCCGCTTATAGGCGGGAATCCAGTATAATATCTGCTCATGAAAGTTGGGTATGTTTATATATTGGCAAGTGATCGCAATGGAACTCTATATATTGGTGTTACCAGTAATCTGGCTAAACGAGTTTACGAGCATAAAAATCACTTAGTAGCTGGGTTCACCAAAAAGTACAACGTTACTAAGCTCGTTTGGTTCGCTCAATATGACGATATCAACGAGGCAATTGTCAGAGAGAACCAGATGAAGAAGTGGAATCGATCTTGGAAGATTCGCAAAATAGAATCTTCTAATCCCGAATGGAATGACTTGTACCAAGAAATTGTTTAGATTCCCGCCTACGCGGGAATGACTAGGAGGTAGATGGAAAAATTAATCTAAGATAATAGCATTTTTCAGGTCATATTTGCCAATTTTGGTACGAATAATCTCGGTGCAATAGGCCCCGGTTCCAAGCTGCATCCCAATAGTTTCACCTAATACCCGTATATATGTACCACTACTAACCTCGGCACGTAGTTTTAGCTGTGGATAGGTGTAATCGAGCAATTCTAAGCTGTAAATGGTTATCTCACGAGCTTCTAAATCCGGTTTTTGGCCCTTGGCGGCCAATTTATAGGCCCGCTGGCCGTTTACTTTGATAGCGCTATAAATAGGCGGAACCTGCTTAAGCTCGCCCTGCAGGCCCTGTAAAACGTTCAAAATGGCCTTTTCGGTTGGTTTATCGCTCGAGATAGCTGTTTTCTCGCCTTCCTTATCTCCTGTTGTGCTAGATTGGCCCAACCTGATAGTGAATTCATAAGTTTTATCGAGTTTAAGAAAGCTATCTGACTTTTTGGTGTACTCCTTACCCACTAGTACTATCAGCAGGCCTTCGGCCTCCGGGTCGAGGGTGCCGGCATGGCCAACCCGTTTGACACCACTAATTCGACGCACTTGGGCAACCATACTAAAACTACTCCGCCCGCGCGGTTTGTTTATGAGTAGAATGCCTTCTTTTATTTGCATAGTTCTTGTCATCCTGAATTTATTTCAGGATCTTCTCATACAAGTCCTTCATATTGGGATTACTTTTCTTTATTTGGCTTAGCTTCCAGTCTCTATGCCAATTTTTTATTTGCTTCTCCCTTTTAATTGCATTTTCGGGATCGTCAAGCACTTCAAAGTATACAAGTTTATCTACATTGTATTTATCAGAGTACCCCTCAACGAGATGATTTTTGTGTTCATTAACTCGTCTGACTAAATCACTAGTTACACCAGTATACAAAACTTGATTTGTCTTATTAGTCAGCAGGTATACGTAATATTGTTTGCTCATAATTTTGAGATTCTGCAACAAGTTCAGAATGACTTATGGATTCAGCTCTTAAACCAATCATAACTGATTAGCTTGAGAGCTGTGAGCATCCGCCTGAGGCGGATGCTCGGCTCTTTGCATTGCTTGTCGACTAGGTGGTCAGGTTCGGATGGGTGGTCTTCGAAAACTCCCGGCCGATCGGACCCTCGCCGAAGTCCTCGTAGTCGTCGGGCTTCGAGGCCCTGGTGAACCTGTCGCTGGGATCGGGGGCATCGTCCTTGCCGCGTGCGCGGGTCTCGTCGATGTAGTTCTGCCCCTTGCGATCCAACAGCATGACGATGAAGTTGCGGATGGCACGGGCCACCATCAGATCTTCGTCCTCGCGGAAGCCGCTGACGCCGACGCAGATTCCATAGTCGGTGTCGATGATCGCGCCGCCCCAAGGGAAGATGCCGTCCACGCCGTTGAGCATGCCTTGCCAGGTTCGAACAGCCTCGTGGCTGTCCTTGCCGGTGGCGAAGCAGGCTTCGCACTTGCCCTTGGCGTTGGCGATGTACCACTCGGCGTCGTGCTTGCCCTCGGGGTGGTCGAAGCCGAACCGGTGATCGACGGCGTTCTCGAAGTCGCCGTTGGGGTCGTCGGCCTCGAGCCATACGCCCCAGGAGTTGGTCTTGATGATGCCAGCATCCATCCACGCGCTCACGGTGGCGGTGGTGAAGTCCTCGATCATCTTGCGGGCCTCTTCGGAGAGGTGTGTTGTCATGACGGTTTCCTTTCGTAGTCTGTTTCCGTCGGTTGCTTGCCACGAACCTCGTGGCCAGGTATTGCAAAAACAAAGAGCGATTTGCTCGAACTAAAGCGTTCCAGCTCCTGAATCCTGAATTCCGCTGGATAGCGGATCAGAACTCGGGAGCTGGGCCGAACTAGTCGGCCCGTTGCTCCTTGCTTGTTGGGGTTGGGCTTCAGGCAGGCTGCCGCTTGCTCACCCCGGAGGGTGGCCTCATGTCCCCCGTGAAGTTGTCGTAGAGGAAGCCGTACGTCCATGGCCGTGCCTTCACGTTCTCGCCGTCCTGCTCGGTCCTCTCGAAGACGACGAGCTCTCCAACCCGGGGGCACCGCAACAACGACGCATCTGGGCTCTGGTCATCGCCGAACGGCTCACCGAAGACAGCGTCGTCATCGATGATCTTGATCATCGTTCCATCACCGAGATGGAACAGGATCTCCTCGTCGGTCAGCATGAGCCTGTCGTCGTAGACGCCGAGAACACCGGAATCGCTCCCGGGATAGAACGCCACGACGACGCCTCTCTCGTGTTTCACTTCCATGAGTCACTCCAATCGATTGAACTTGTAGCATACTGCTACAAGTTACGGATACTGCAAGGAACTTTTGCTAGAGTAACACTCCAGCTCCTGAATCCTGAATTCCGTTGGACAGCGGATCAGAACTCGGGAGCTGGCCCGAGCACCGCGTTCCGCCGGCTGGCGGAGAACGGTTCTCGGGAGCTCCTTGCTTCGTTGTTGCCTGCGTTGGGGGTTCAGCTGCTGATCTCTTCGGGCTCCACGAGATCCTCCGCCGGCACATGGCCGATGAGGATGTCGTCGAACCAGACGTTGCGGGTGGCGTAGGTCAGGTTGAGCTCGGAGTAGACCCCCAGCTTGATGATCTGCGCATTCTTATCCATGATTATCTCCAATCGTTTGCAGTTCCTTACGGGCAAGCTAACGAGAATATCTAAATAGTCAGCCTGGTGGTGGCAGGGGCCCCGAAGGGCCCCCACATTCCACCACAACGATGATCATGCTGCTGGTTGGCCAGCATCGTCGCCGGCGACGATGCGGCGCAGCACCCGCTCGGTGCAGATCCAGGGCGCCGCCTTGACGATGCACCCCACGGTGAACAGGAACTGGTCGAAGGTGTCGAGATGATCCTCGGGATCCTTCTCGAACGCGTAGAAGAACCCGTAGTTGCTGCTGTTGTACAGCCTCTCCGGGTTGGACGACGGTACCAAACCCAGGTAGTGGGTGTAGTAGACGACCACCTTGGTCTCGTCGACGAGGGTGATCTGAACCGTGAAGTTCGCACCCGCATCATGTGTGAGGCCGACGAACATCTCGAGCGCCTCGGCTAGATCGAGTGCGCGCTGATCGATCGGTTCTCCGGCCAACCCGTCGGCATCACCCAGATCGCTGACAGCATAGTTGATACCCATGATTGCCTCCTAAGGGCGAAGTTGTGGTGGGCT
Organism: Candidatus Saccharibacteria bacterium; assembly: GCA_016191105.1. Classification (NCBI taxonomy): domain Bacteria; phylum Candidatus Saccharimonadota; species Candidatus Saccharimonadota bacterium. Next base: position 84,238 of record JACPPH010000004.1, on the reverse strand, counting down.
GACTATTTAGATTTCAAAATTTCTCATCAGATTGCCCGCAAGAATGCAGGCAATAGCAAGGAGCGTTCAACAATTCGCTTTCGCTGACTAGCGAACAGCGAAGATTGAATCTGTAGAGTATACTATAAAGTTAGGCTCTTGTCAAGCGCTATCTGGTCTGCCCCCCGTGTCTGGCATTCGAACAGCTGGACGTAGCTTTGCGCAGCTCGAAGTGCTGCAAGCGAGGACTGTTTGATCCGCGTGCCAGCGGAGAGTTCCGCAGAACCCGAAGTTAAATCTATCTGAATACTACTTGATTGAGCCCATGCCAGAAGCTTTGGCAACTTTCCGCTACAAAGAAGTCCGGTGCGGACAGCGCAAGATTCAAAGGGTTTTACCCTTCGGGCAACTATCTTTTGAAAGACCAAAAGATAGCAAAAGTCTTTGGCCTGTGCTTACGATAAAGCAGCGCTCTACAGCAAAATACTTTCCTGTTGCTGTGCGGTTTGGTAGACACCAAATTCTCGCAACAAGAGTGTATTTTGTTATCTTGCTTGCTGATCGCCGCAACGGCCGGGAGAATGTCGGATTGGAGAACAGATTAAGCTAAGGGGCTGATAGCTATTGGGGCGTTGTGCTCATCGACCTGAGGATTAGCTGAACCATTTTGTTGTTCTTGCACCTTGGCAGGTTCAGGTTTTTGTTCAACCGAAGTCGTCTTGGCCTCACCTGATGGCTGGGCAGCTGGCACTTCTGGCGCGGCTTCAGTTTTGGGTTGCTTTAACGGCTTGTCGCTTGGAATGTCCTTAGTCTCTGGCTGTGGATCGGCATGCGGATTGGCGAATGGCTTAGTCTCGCCCTTGGCATTCATATCTGTTGGCTTAGCCTCTTGTACAGACTTGTTGCTACCTGATTTGTCGTTGTTATCGCGATTATCACTGCGGGCTTTACCACCCTTTAACACGCGCACCACCTCTTGTTGTTTACCACCAGCGGCTACCATTTGAGCCGCCATGGTCATAGCTTTGGCAGTGGTCGAAGGTGCTGTAAAATTACTGGTTGCGCTCATAATGCCGGCCAAAATAGCAGTAGCCACGTATTCGTCAACCATACCTTGGCCTAGTGATTCGAACACCGAAATAAGCATTTCGGCAGTCGAGCTAGCAGCCGTATCTACCAGGTTCACACTACCGTAGTTCTCGTTAATGCGATGATAGTCGATGTTTAACAGATGCAAACCGTCGAATATGGTTGGGTTTTGTTCCAAAATCTTATCGAGCTTGTTGATTTGCGGAACACCCATAGCAATTACTAGGTCGAACTGAAAACTACCATAGTCAAAAGTGGCGTCCTTGGCACTAAAATTGCCGTTGTGAGGCGTAATTATAATATCTAGGCTATCGTCGCTAACCTGGTATTTAAGCTTTTCTACCTCGGTTTTACCCATACGCAGCTTAATGATAAAGTCGCGAATACCAGTTAGATCTCGACTGATAATGTCGGTGTGGAATAGCTCGGCACTCTTGGGGAGTTGATCAGAGATAATCACCTCGGCTTGTTTGCCCAGGCGGGTTAAAACAGTCTGCATGGCCACCACCGAGCTTAACTGGTCGGTATTGGGCTCACGACCCGTAACCAACAATATGTTGTTGGCCTGGCGGATTAGCTCTGTAACCTGTTGTTTGGGAGTTAATTCGTTTTGCATAATGATTTGGTTGGAACTGATTTAACGGTTCTAATTTAGACAATGTGCAATTATACCAAACGTAAGTACTTTTGTCAAGCTCTTTGGTGACTCTTGTGCCTGCCTTAGGACTTCTGGAGTTCTGCTATCAGCCGTTCAATCTCAGCCTGGTTAAGACTCTGGATGATTTGTCTCTTTAGGTGCTCTAGATCCGTTGGGGTAGACAACTTTTCAAGTTGTGGCTGTAGCTTCTCTAGTTCGTCAATCTTATTCTGTAAATCTGTTTTGACATCTTCGAGGTACTGTTTGATTGCACTTGGTGGTGCGGCTACAAATACCGTGCGCTTGCTCTTTTCGCTCTGCGTCACAAGGCCCATACCCATAAGTTCTTCAATGATTACATAGGTGGTGGCCCGATTTACATCTGCTGCTTTGGCAATGTTTTGGGCACTGTTTGGCCCCAAAGATAGAGATGCAATGTAAACTCTAGCCTGTTTGTCGGTTAGGCTGATGTTTTGTAGTTGAGCTGCAAGCTCTAGATTCATGGTTTTATTATAAGCCAGAGTGTCAAAAATTTTCAACAAAAATGGGTAGCCCCCGGCCTTACGGCCGGGGGCGTAGTCCCGTTCGAGAGCTGGGGTGCGGCACTCGAGTTCGTCGTGATAAGCACTCAACGCAGGCGATGGTTGAGCGCTCGATGGATGCGGTCAGGGCGTTCACCGCAGCGGCTATGCCCGTTGGTATTACTGTCTTGCGACTTCAGTAGGCGCTGGCCTAGAAGCCGATCTCCTGTGCGGAAGAGATGACAGCAGTGGTGGATCCACGATTGCGAGTCATGGATCACCTCCTTGTTGGCCGTCTGATATGCGGACCCCTCTATCCCTGGGTCATCTCCCGATCCACGGAAGCAAAGAGGGCAGGCAGTTGTGTGGTTCGACTTTTGCCGGTGGTTTGGAGGAGTTCAACTGAGCGCTAGCCCCACCTCTCCCCGCCAGCACTAGACGCACAAAAGCTTAGTAGCATTCTATACTTGCACTTGCCACTACGCGGTTCTTTACAGATGGGCCTTAATGCGGTATACTGAGCGCTATGCCTATTATCAAATCAGCAATCAAACGTGACCGCCAAGCCAAAAAGCGCAACCAGCGCAATGTGGCGGTTAAGGTTGCGGTAAAGAAGAAATTCAAGGTCGTGCGCACCGAAATCTTGAGCGGTAGCCCTAAAGACAGCAAAGCTCTGATTGCTGCCATTGCCGAGGTAGACCGAGCCGTTAAGAAGGGCGTGCTCCATAAGGGCACAGCTGCCCGCCGTAAGTCTCGCCTAACTAAGGCTTACAATGCCGCTGCTGCCAAGCCCTTCGGCACCGAATCCGCTGGACAGCGGACAGGCAAGCCTGGCGCCAAAAAAGCAACCGCTAAGAAACCGGCAGCTAAAACAACTGCCAAAAAAGCCCCGGCTAAGAAGCCAGCCGCTAAACCAAACAAGTAAATTACTCAAAAACCACTCGAGTAAGCATGAGTGGTTTTTGATTATAAATGAGAGTGGGTCCGAGAGGACCACACCCTCAGACCCGCTTATGTCCGCCAACGAAGAGATGCGTTACGCCGCCTTTGGCTGTTTCCGCTTCTTCTGCCGGGGATACTTGAAGGCCTTGGCCAGGTCAATGGCCTCCTGCTCCCGGAGTGGCTTGTCGTTGACCATGGTCTCGGAGTCTGGCGGAATGAACACGCTGCACACTTCCCCGCTCACCAGCGAGGTAATGCGTGCCCATGGCCTGCCGCTCTTTAGCACAGTCAGGGTCGAAACCCCGAAGCCCTCTTCTTGCTTTCGTTCGATTGCGAATGTTGCCATGCCGTCACCTCTGCTTTCTCTAAAAGCAGCTTTCCCGCTTGCCAGTAATCCCTACGCAACCTCCTTTTGTTTTGGGTTCGGTGATGGCCCACCCTCCTAAAGGTTGGCCACCAATTTCAAATTAATTGTAGCATACGAAAATGCTCGCTAGATTCAAAAGCCTAAAAATTTTTACTAAAAATAGAAGAAGCCCGAGGGAAAGCTCCTTCCTTCGGGCTTAAATGCCACTGTGGCGGCTCAGCCGTAAAACTGATTGACGTTGGTCTCAACCATATGCTTGGCGCGCAACAGAGCAAACGCACCGGTCAACTTCTCACCTGGCGGCAGTAGGGGCCCGCCAGTAGCACTGATTGGATAACAGCCGGTGCCGTTGTAGTTCTCTTCGACACGACCCACGCCAGGTTTGGTGTGCAACCACATCCCGGCCTTATCGATCCTTTCGGTGCGCCATCCAAACAAAATCATGATTCCGCCTCCTGAGCTTGTCTTGCTTGCTGAACTGCCAGCTTGGCTCGATCTAGCGCCCCCTCAGACGTGTCGAACTCGAGCCAGAGATCGTCGCACCTGCCACCAGGGACACAGGCGTTCGTGCCATTGTGCATCTCGATGACTGTCCACCCATCCCCTTCCTCACCGAGGAAATGAAGCTGGTAGCCCTTGGTCGTCGGATCCTCATATTTGGTACGCCATTCACTCACCGCTCTCACCTCCTTAAAGGTTGTGACACGTGAATATTACCAGCTAATCATACCTGCAAAATCAAAAATTACAAGCTTTAGGGTTGTTCGGCTAAGCTAAGCTCAACCAGCAGCTGTTCGAGCGCCAGGGCCGATGGTTTGGCGCCGGTTTTAATGGCAAAATCTGCCGACACAATCTGGGCGTAGGCCGTTCGCAGGTCAGTCATTTCGAGCTCTCGAGCTTGGCCAACGGCTTTGTTGGCCGCAAATGGTGCTATGCCAAAGTCGCGCGCCCAAGCCAACTCGCCGCCTTGGTTGTCTTTGGCGATCACCAAGTTTCGATATTGCCAGTTCAGCATTGCCAAAACTTGCTGATCGGCCACACCATCTAGGCTCAAGCGCTTGTACAATTCTAGTGCTCTGGCGGTTTTGTGCTGAGCCACGGCATCTATGAGTTGAAAAATTGTTTGTTCATGATTCGGCACTACCAACTCATCGATCGACCCGGGAGTGATTTTGCTGTTATAACTAGCCAGTTTTTGGAGCTCTTGGTGCAGCTGCCATTGATCATGCCCGACCCGCTCAATTAGCAAACTAGCTGTGCGCGCATCGAGTTCGGCACCTAGTTTTTTGGCGGTAAGCCGGGCCCAAGTTTGCAGTTCTCCAGGTGTAATGGCCGTAAATTCTTTGGCCTGCGGCAATTTAGATAACGCTTTAAAAGCTCGCGAACGCTTGTCGGGTTTGGAGTCGCCAATCACCAAAATGGTCGGCTCCACCGCAGCCTCCACCACGTCTTGAAACTTTTCGAGCAATGTAGGGTTTGCAGAAAAATTGTATGCAATCACCAATCGACTAGTTGCAAACATGGGCATAACACCCAGCGAATCCAATAGGTCTTCGGCCTTGGCCTCTGCCATATCCAAGCGTTCTAACTCCAGCTCACCACCAGCTTTTTTGCTGTATCGGGCTCGAATGGCCTCAATCTGCTGGCGCATGGCAAAACTGTTGTCACCATAAAAGTAGAAAATCATAGCCTTAATTATAGCTTAAAACGCGCGCCTTGACATACTATAGCTCTTATGGTACTATGTTCAGGTTCGCTGGTCCTTTGGGCAACCGCCCAGAGCGACCTTCGACAACCAAATGACAACCATTCCACGACCCTGGAGGTCAACCCATGGATGATTTGGATCCCCTGCGGGATTTCCGCAGCGGAGGACCAGAGCTCGACGACGCCACCAGCCAGAGGATTCGCGCACGAATCCTCGACACGATGGACACAGATGAAGTTGGCAATCGCATTATCTGGTGCTACGGCCTTCTCGTTCTCTCTGTCGCTTCGATCGTGCTCGGTGCCTACGTGGCACTCGATCAGCAGTTCGAGGTACGTGACCGTGTGATGGGCCTGATTGTGGCGCTCTTGGCCGCAGTCGCCGTCCCGTTCATCGCTGCTGTCAACCCTCACCGCAACTACCACAAGTGAGGTGATTCGATGAACCCCGTTCGTGCGATTCGCCGGAGGCTGAATGAGAGCGATGAGTACATAATCATCATCGTCTCCACGTTCGGCCTCGCCCTCTCCGGCGCCCTGCTTCTCGAGTTCGTCATCAAACTCGCGAAGAAGCGGGTCACCGGATAGTCAACATACCGGCACCATAAGATACGCACTTCCATAGTGCGTCGCCGGGGGTGTTTCGACGAAGGTTGTCGTTCTCCCAAAGATCTAAAATAATTTAGGTTTTTGGGAGATTAAAATCAAATTTAATAAACTTATCTAGAGCTTTAGTTGGGTCGGTATTTTCAATAATCAAGCTCTTTTTGTTGTATTGGTTTGCGCAGTCCAAAAACACATCTTTGCTGGTGCTGATCAAAGCTTTTAGTAGGCTCAGTTTTTGCTTTTCTGTAGCCCCGGCCGGGAACAGAGCCCTGTCTTTACTTGGATCGAGTTCTATTCGCTCCAATATAGCGCTGGCAGGTGCTTCTACCAACACCAGAGCATCAACCGAGCTAAGCCAGTCGCCCCAAACCGGATAAAACTTACCGTGTTTAAGGTTCATGTAGTGTGCGTCGATTATTAGGTTTCGGTGTTTTTTTGATTGCTCCTGAACCAGCTTTCCAAACGCGGCGGTAGTTACTGAGTGATCCATAGCCCTAAGCTTGTCGTAATCACCAGGTATGCCCAAGGCCTCCATGAGTTCGGTGGCGCCTTTAAAAGGTATGAACTCTTGTTTTTGCTTTACTATTCTCGACACTAACGTAGATTTACCACTGCCGTTGGCGCCACCGAAGTAATACCTCACCTTTTCCTCGGCAATTTCTGGCATTTGGGGCAAATGTGCGTGCCGCGGCCAGCCACACGAATTTTTACAATCTTGCCCCCACATTCCGGGCATTCTTGCCCATCTCTTCTGAAAACCTTGGCGAATTTAAGGTAACTACCCTTTTTTCCTTGAGCATCGACATAATTGCGATCGCTACTGCCACCTAAGCGAATGCTTAAGTTCATGACTTCGCGAATGGCATTGTAGAGCCGCTTTAACTTTATGCTGCTAACATCTTTCACCAGGGTGGCTGGGTGAATTCGGGCTGCAAATAGGCTCTCATCGGCATAAATATTACCCACCCCGGCCAGAACTGTCTGATCTAAAATGGCAGCTTTTATGCTGGTTTTTTGCCTTCTTTGTATTGCAGCCTTAAACTGTTCAAATGTGTAGCTATCCTCGAGTGGTTCTGGGCCAAGTTTGCTCAAAAACTCGTCACTAACTAGATCGGCGGTCTTTTTTAGTTTAATCCAGCCAAATTTACGCTGGTCGTTAAAAAACAACTTGCCGCGGTTTAGCGTAAAAGTTACTCGGGTAGATTTATCTGGTAATTTACTTATTAGGCTATCTGACGGATGCCCACCACCAAAGCCCTCACCCTCTTTGGGCCGATACACCATCTGGCCGGTCATTTTGAGATGCACCATGAGTGTGTAGCCTGTGTTTAAATCGAGCAATAACACCTTGGCGCGGCGCTTTACAGATGTAATTTCAGCTTTTATTACGAATTTATCAACTTGGTTTTTGTCGTTTGGGAAGCTTTTAAGCCAATCAAAAGCCACCGCTTGGATGGTCTGGCCCACCAAGAACTGCTGTAATCCTGTTCGAACTGTTTCGACCTCTGGTAGCTCTGGCATAGCAACATTATACCTGAAATGGGCTTTACTTTTAGCTGTACAACGAACCAGTCAAGACTATTGACTTTATATAGCTTTTATTATAATATCTTGCTACACGTTGCTGGCATAGGCTAGCAACCCGATCCCTGGAGTTTTGACATGACCAACACCAATATGGATACAACCGAAGACATGACTGCCTACACCCACTCGGCGGTCTGGTACGACACTCTCTATGAGAGCCTCAAGGACTACAGCGTCGAGGCCAGCCGAGTGCTCGAAATCGCCGAGCAAAGGACCGGCAAGCACCCTCGTGACATGAGCTTGCTCGACGTGGCCTGCGGCACTGGCCTGCACCTGCAGCATCTCGCCGCCTGGTTCAGCAAGGTGGTCGGCATTGACCTGTCTCCCCAACAGCTCGAGATGGCTCGCAAGCGCCTGCCAGAGGTCAACTTGATCTGTGCCGACATGCTCACCTTCAGCTTGAGTACCCCGGGCTTCCTTGACCGCAACCCGTCGTTCTTCGATGTGGTGACATGCCTGTTCAGCTCGATCGGCTACATGCGTGATACCGAACAGCTGGAAGTTGCGATCATGAACTTGGCTCGACACCGCAACACCGGCGGCGTCATCATCGTGGAGCCCTGGCTCACGCCCGACACCTACGACGAAGTAGTCGGTCCACCACAAATTCCAGGGTAGTCCTTTCCACCGAAAGGTGGATGGGGCCTCCCCCAAGTACTTAATTCGCTCTCCAGCGAATGAGTGTTTAGGGGAGGAGCATTCCTCTACCTTTACAATCGACAACCATACTACTCACGAAAGGGGTGCTCACATGAAGCGCCTACCGATACTCATCCCGTTCATCCTGGCTGCCGCCTCTTGCACCGGCCAGGCCGGTCCGAACGACAGCGCCCCTACCAAGACCATCTGCCCGCCCGATCAGGTCAGCGGCAATGTGGTGTTCTACGGGCCCAACGACCCGTGCCCGCCATCGAAGACGACAGTGGTTTCCCCCCACTTCGGTGGCACCATCCCGGATGTGCGAGGCTGCCCGCCTATGACCGAGGGCGATCCAAGGAAGCTGGATCCTGGTAGCAAATGCTCGAGCGTGTTCAACAACCCGGCGGTGGTATGCGAGGCACGAGGCAACTGCGATGTGGTGCCACCGCGCTACTGCATCCAAGACCCCACGCCTCCCTGCATCCCACCCGCCACGGTTCCTGGAGTATCTGATCGGGGCACGGTCCCGCCAGGATCAGTGCCCGAGCCAGGAGCCTGCGACAGTACCAACTGCCGGCCTGCTGGCAAAGATGCGAGTCAAGACCCTGACCAAGGCTGTTGTGAGCCCGGTCGCTGTCCCCCGCGTTGCCCAAGCATGTAGCACAATTCCGGCACCTGCCCGGAGGGAGCGCAATGCAAAGTATGGTTGTCGTTCTCCCAAACAGTTTAACGTGTTAAATTGTTTGGGAGGATGTCAGTTCGATATCCCGCAACCCGACAATCACCAAGAAGGAGTGATTCATGGAGGCGCATGCCCATAATGAAGCTGAGTTAAACGCGATCTATCGCAGGCGACTCAGAATCTTGATCATCATCTTCTTAACCATCGGTGCAATACTGATGGTTCTGGCGATGCTTGGAGCTCGTCAGCGCGTTAAGGAGTGCAAGGCGACTACTCCTCTAGCCAAGTCGTAAATGGCAACGTGGTCTACGACGACCCCAACTGCCACTACTGACATGGGCTGCCTTGGAGACATGCTTCGGGGCATATGGAAGGGCTTTTGGCTACTCATATGCTTAGGCCTCATCGCCAGCGTATTCGTAGTACTGCTCGACCGCTGCACCGCCCAACCACCCTCACCACGACCATACCCTCAAGGAGGTGTTCACGAAGAGCCACCTCTGGCTCGGTAGAGTGCTTTCGCCAACCTCCGTGATTGTCGCTCTCCCTAAGATCCGAGATCTCTCGACTACGCTCGAGATGACAATGTCAGGTTTTTGGGAGAGAGCTTAAAAACTCAATAGCAACTGATCTATCTGGTTCCATGACCGGCAGCTTTTGTATTTCGTTCAGATTAACCCACTTAAAATCATCGTGCTCATCGCTTAACACAACCCTATCTGTCTTGGCTTCACAGATCATGAATACAGCCACAATGTGGTTTTTAACGCCCTTGATCTCTGGCCACCACTCACCTACTTGTAGTGGCTTAGTAGTCTTAACCTTAAGCCCCGTCTCCTCTAAGATCTCACGGTCCAGAGCATCGTAAAACGACTCGTCGGGTTCTATTCTGCCGCCCACCAGGCCATACTGGCCAATATTGTTGCCATCTTCATATTTGCCGCCCTCGCGCACCACCAATACCTTGTTTTTGTATGCAATTACAGCCTTGGCAGCAACCCGTAAGTTTACATTGTTCACTCTAGCTCTCCCCAGCTGGTGCCGACCTTTAACCCAACCTCAATTGGTACCGCAAATTTGTGCACTCCTATCATTTCTTTACTCATAATCTCGCCCACCTCTTTGGCCTGAGATTTTTTGCATTCTACTATCAATTCGTCGTGAATCTGTAAGATTATACCGGCACCGTTGGGTAAAACTTTGTGGATCCGTATCATGGCCAGCTTAATCATATCGGCCGCCGTACCCTGCAAGGGCATGTTCACGGCTGCGCGCTCGGCGGCACTGCGGATAACAAAGTTATTCGACTTAACATCGGGGCAGGGCCGGCGCCGACCAAAATAGGTTTCGGTAAACTGTTGTCTGTGAGCCAACTTCTTTATCCTTTCAATATAGTCGGCCACGCCTTTACGTAGGTTAAAGTAGCGGTCTATAAACTCCTTGGCTTGATCGTAATCTAGCTTGGCGGCCACGCTCAAGCCGTGCGGGCTCATGCCGTACAGCACGCCAAAGTTGATGGTTTTGGCGCCATAACGTTGCTGTGGAGTTACCTCTTCGGGTTTAATACCAAACATCTCGGCTGCTGTGGCGGTGTGAATATCCAGGTGCTCACGAAAGGTCTTGATCATTGGCTTATCGTCGGCTAGAGCGGCCGCCAAGCGCAGCTCTATCTGATTGTAGTCGGCACTTACCAACACATTGCCCTCATCGGCCACAAAGGCCTTGCGGATTTCACGACCTAAGACGGTGCGAACCGGGATATTTTGCAGGTTGGGATTGGTGCTATTAAGCCGGCCGGTTTGGGCAATGGTCTGGTTGTAGCTAGTGTGGATTTTGCCGTCTTTGGCTACAGCGTTAGGCAAGGCATCGACATAGGTGCTCTTAAGCTTAGTTAGTTCACGATACTCGAATAAATGTTCAATAATATCGTGTACGCCACGCAGTTTTTCGAGCTCGCTAGCTGCCGTAGAATAGCCGGTCTTGGTCTTCTTGAGTCCTGCGGTTTCGATCTTGAGCGTGTTAAATAAAATCTCTTGAAGTTGGCCAGGACTATTGATGTTGAACGGCTGCCCTGCCAACTTCCAGATGGCTTTCTGGCATTTGTCGATATCGCCATCAATTTGTTTGGCAAATTTGGCCAAGAACTTAACGTTGAGGGTCACGCCCGTAAGTTCCATATCGCCCAGCACTTCAATAAGCGGCCACTCGAAGGTCTTAGCTACCTCGGTTAGTTTACCAAGCTTTTTAAGATCGGCTTGCAGCTTGTGGTACAAACGAAGCGCAATATCGGCGTCTTCGGCAGCGTACTGGCCAGCCTGCGAGACATCGGTTTGGCCAAAGTGGAGCTGGTTTTTGCCCTTGGAGCCGATTAGCTCAGTAATTTCGATCATGCGAATACCTAGGTCACTATAGGCTAGCTCGGTCAGGCTCTGAGCTCGCCCAATTGGGTTGATTAGAAAAGCCGCCACCATAGTGTCGAACACAATCGGGGTTAGCTTAACGCCAGCTCGATTCATAATCTGGTAGTCGTACTTAATATTGTGCCCAACTTTGCCAATTTTGGGGTCTTCCAAGATCGGTTTGAGAGCTTTTATTACCAGCTCCAAAGGCAATTGCCCACCGGCCAGATCGACTGGAGCATCTTGGGCCATAAGCACAAAGTCTATGTCGTCTGGCTTGGTCTGTACATGTCCAACTGGCACATAGTAAGCCTCGCCCTCGTGCACCGCAAAGCTTAGGCCTACCAAGTCGGCCTTAATTACATCGGTATCGGTGGTCTCTGTATCAAACGAAATAACTTTGGCTTTAGAAAGCAGCTCGACTAATTTTTTTAAATCTGCCTCAGTTTGCACAATCTTGTAATTAGCACTTACCAAGTGTGAACGCTCGAGCTTTTCGCTGTTGGTTTCGGTTTCTACCAAGCCCTTGCCACCTGGCGGTGTCGGCAATTTAGCCAGCAAGCTCTTAAACTCTAGCTTTTGGAATAGGTCGTAGACCTTCTGGCGGTCAAAGTCGTGAGTTGTCGCCCTCTTAAGATCAAAGTCGAGCTTCATATCGCGCACAATTCGTGATAAATCTAGGCTCAAATAGGCGCTTTCCCGCCCGGCCTCGAGCTTTTTGACTACAGCTGGCCTAATATTGTCGAGATTTTTGTATATGTTATCGAGTGATTGATACTTGGCTACTAGCTCGGTGGCGGTTTTATCGCCAATGCCGGCCACACCAGGAATGTTGTCGCTGCTATCACCCTTGAGAGCTTTGTAGACCACGAATTCTTCTGGTGTAACACCATATTTTTCATGCACCATTTTGGGATCGAAAATCACAGTGTCGGTAAAGCCCTTGCGCATGGTATAAACACTCACGCGATCACTCACCAGCTGCAATTCATCCATGTCACCAGTTACAATCACTACATCGGCTTGCGCCCGGTACTTTTCGGCCAGGCTACCAATAATGTCATCGGCCTCGTAGCCAACCTGCTCGATTAGCGGAATGTTAAAGGCCTCAATTAGATCCTTGGTAATCGGCAGTTGGTCGTATAGCTCCTGGTCGGCCTTTTGTCGGGTGCCTTTGTAGTCTTTGAACTGTTTGTGGCGGAATGTGGGCCCTGGCGCATCCCAAGCTACAGCCACATAGTCGGGCTTGAGCTCGCGCAGCGCCAAAAGCATCATAGTAGCAAAGCCAAACACGGCGTTGGTGGGGGTACCATCTTTGGTGGTTAAATACGGAATGGCGTGATAGCCACGATGCACCAGGGCATGGCCATCGAAAATTACAAATTTAGGGCGCTTGGACATGTAGTTATTATACCCGATGGATAGCATAATCAGATAGCATATGCTTTAATTATGGTATGAACGATCCAGCTCAAGCCAATTTATTTGAAACGAACACTGCAGAGAAAGCCAGCGCAGCTGCTCGCAATCAGTTAACTCCCGATGCCAAAGAGCAGCGCCTGAAAAATGATCTGTTGAATATTAGACAAGCTCAGGAAGCTGCAGCGAGACCCGAGAGAGTACCTAGTGAGCAGGCTATCCAGCAAGGCAAGGCTCAAGATCCCGAAGCTGTGGCCAACGACACAACTAATAAAGCCGTTGATAGAGAAACACTTAAGGCCGATGCGCGCGCTAAGCTGGCAGCAGCGCGACAAAGGCAAGAACAGGCCGATCGGCAGCGTGGACGCCTGCCAGATCGCCCACCAAATCCCAATCCAGAAGGTCTCCCTGCTAGTAATCAATGAATACCAAGATAAGTTTTCGTCCTTTATCTCGAGCTGATTTCGATTGGTTTCCTGTGTGGCTGAATGCACCCGAAGTGAAAAAATGGTGGCATGAGCCGTCAACACCAGAAGCAATTGAAGAAAAATACGGACCTAGAGTTGAAGGCAAAAGTGCAACAAGCTGCTTTGTGGTGGTGGCAGATAATACACCCATTGGTATGACCCAATCTTATTGGGTTAAAGATTATAAGGATTATGCAGAAGCTGTGAAACTCAATGATAGCGTAGGTATGGATTGGTTTATTGGCAACGAAAGTTATCTGGGCAAAGGCCTTGGGCCAGCGATAGCCATAAAGTTTACCAAGGATGTGGTGTTAGAGAAATATCACGATGTTAAATTCATAGTGGCTAGTCCAAGCATTCATAACGCTCGCTCCATGCATGTGCTCGAGAAGGCTGGCTCGAAAAGCGACAGGTCATGAACGTACCCGGCGAAAAAGATCCCGAGCAACTTATGGTTTTGCCGATCTAAAAAGACCCTCATACGAGGGTCTTTTTAGATACAGATCCTTCGACTATGCTCAGGGCGACACTCCGTGTTAGCTTATGTAGTCTTTGAGTCGTTTGCTGTCTTTGTGTTTACGCAGCTTGGTTAAAGCTTTGGCTTCTATTTGGCGAATGCGCTCGCGAGTGACACCAAATTCTTGGCCTACTTCCTCAAGCGTGTGGCTGCGACCGTCTTCGAGCCCAAAGCGCATGCGTAGAATCTTTTGTTCACGCGGCGTAAGCAAACCTAAGGTGTCATCGATATGTTCTTTGAGCAACTCATAAGTTGCAGCCTCTTCGGGGCTCACGGTGTCTTCGTCTTGAATAAAGTCACCCAAAGAGCTATCTTCGTCCTCACCTACGGTGGCATCTAAGCTGGTGGTGTCTTGAGAGATCTTTAGAATGTGGTTGACCTTTTCAACGTCGATTTCCATTTCGGTACCGATTTCTTCGGGCAACGGCTCGCGACCCAGCTCTTGAGTAAGTCGACGCTGAGTTCGAATAAGTTTATTGATCGTTTCGACCATGTGGACCGGTATGCGAATCACCCGGGCCTGGTCGGCAATGGCACGGGTTATAGCTTGGCGAATCCACCAAGTAGCATAGGTGCTAAACTTAAAGCCCTTGGTGTAGTCGAACTTTTCAACTGCCCGCAACAAGCCAGTATTACCCTCTTCTATAAGATCTAACAGATCGAGCCCGCGACCAATGTATTTTTTGGCAATACTAACCACCAAACGCAAGTTGGCTTCGGCCAAGGCGTCTTTGGCCGATTTATCGCCTTTTTCGATCCGTTTGGCTAACCCAACCTCTTCTTCGGCCGAAATTAGTGGGATCTTGCCAATCTCGCGCAGATAAAGCCGCACTGAGTCGTCGGCAATATCTTTTATATAATCATCACTAGTGGCATTCTCGATGTCCTCGTCGGGTTCGGTAGCCCAGATAAGCTTGTCTTTTTGATCGGTAATTTCGATTCCCTGATCGATCAACAGCGAGTACAGATCATCGAGAGCATCGACATGCTCCTCGGCATCGGGCACAGTAGCCATAATTTCTTGTTGGGTAACAAACCCCTGCTCGCGGCCTTTTGCAAGCAGGCTTTCTACCTCGGGCGACAGTTCTTTTGTAACCTCGTCGTCAACGGCCTTCTTGGCTGCTGGCCTTTTGGCTGGTGCTTTTTTTGGCACAGGTTTGGATGTAGGTTTTTTGTTGGCCTTAAGCTTAGTAGCTCTCGTGGCTTTTTGAGGCATGGGTACTCCTTTCAAATAATTAGTTTCAAACTCCCAGGCTTAAATGTGGATTATTAAGACAAATTAATAAACTACTCTTCGTTGAGTAAGGCTTGGTATTTCTTTAAGATCTTTTGGGCTTTGGTTTGATCGTGGGCGGCTTCAGCTTCGGCTAGAGCCTTGCTCAATGACCGCTTATTAAGTTGTGTTTGTAAATTCTGCAAGCGTAACACTTGGGAATGGGCTTCAACCCTTACGTCATGTTCCGACAGATCGGAATACGTTTGTTCTCCCCGTAACATCAGAATTTTACCATAATTTGCCCTATCTTGCAATTGCTTCTCGAGATCGGCGCTGGTTAGCTTCGGTTTTTTAATTAATGCCTCAAAGTAAGGCCGAAACAACTCAGTAATTTTGGTAGGCTCTATGTCGATTAAGACTTCACGGGTTTCTGGCCTAGCCAACAAAAGCTCAGCCAACTCTCGCTCCAACTTTTCTTGTCTGGTTAGCTTTCGCTCACGAATTGGCTGGGGTGTGTTTTGTCCCACCTGGGCTTTGGGCTGTTTAGGGTCGCTGTTGGTCTTATTGAGCTGTTCCCGCAGCGAATTTTCACCAACGTCTAGGGTTTGGGCAATAGTTTTTATGTAGTGATCACGCTCCACCTCGTCTTCAAAACCACCAAGCATAGGCAACAAAAACTTGGCCAGCTGTTTTTTACCTAGTGCGGTTTTGTAGTTAAAGTTAGCTTTGGCCCACTTGAGCAAATAGTCGGGTGCGTACAGAGCTTTCTGCACGGCCTCGGCCCAAGCTTGTTTGTTCTTACTCACTAGCTCGTCGGGGTCTTTGGCCCCTTTGAGCTCAATCACCCGCAAACGAATATCCATACCTTGAGCCAACTCAATCGTCCTTTGAGTGGCCGCTATCCCAGCACTATCGCTATCGAAGCAAATGTACACATTGTGGGTTAGATAAGATAGCGTTTTGAGCTGCTGCGTAGTTAGAGCGGTGCCGCTGCTGGCCACCGCATTGCCATAGCCGGCATTAGCGAGCGCTAGCACATCGACATTACCCTCTACAATTACCACGCTATCGGTGTTACGGATCGATTCTTTGGCCTGGTATAGGCCATAAATTGCCGTCGATTTATCGTAAACCAGCGTTTGCGGTGTGTTTATGTACTTGGCTGCCTTGGCCTCTCCTAGCAAACGGGCGCTAAAGCCAACCACTCTACCCTGGCTATCGAAGACCGGAAACATGACGCGGCCACGAAAGCTATCAAATACAGATTTGCCGCCAGCTTTGCTGCTAACCAAGCCAGCCTCCTTAAGTTCGCCGTTAGTGAATCCTCGCTTGACCAAAAAGTTTGTCAAAGAATCCCAGCTGTCTGGGCTATAGCCTAGTTTGTATTGTTTTAATGTTGCGGCACCAAGGCCTCTTTCTTTCACAAAATAACTGCGGGCATGCTCATTACGTGACAGGCAAAGGTGATAATATTTCATGGCCAGCTCTAAGGCCTCGTACAGCCTGGCTTTTTTGCCAACATTGCGGGCTTGAGCAGCCGAGCGCAGTTTTAGAGTCACCCCAGCCCGGCGAGCCAGCATCTCCAGAGCGTCGCGAAACTCCAGCCCCTCCATGAGCATAACAAAGCTAATTACATCGCCGCCTTGATCGCTACTAAAGTCGTGCCAAATGCTCTTTTCGGGGCTAACAATAAAGCTAGGGGTTTTCTCGGATTTAAATGGACTCAAGCCCTTAAAGTTACGGCCGGTTTGCTTGAGCGGCACGTAGCTGCCGATTACCTCAACAATATCGAGTCTGTTTTTTACCTCTTCGACCTCGTTCATAGAATCTATTATACCCACCAAAGCCGTATAAAATGCAAACAAGTTTTGGATAATAACTGAAAACGACCACCTGTTTGGTGGTCGCCCGTCCGGGCCGGAGTGATCGCTCACCCCGGCCCGGAGCCCCCTTTGTTGCCGCGAAGTTCAGCCTATGCGGGCTGCATCACCCTCGGAACCGTTCGAACGCTCCCGATCTCACCTGGCAGCGCCTCCCGGGTTCGCAGAGCTCTGCTGAAGGTTGGCGTTGTGTCACGCAGCTGTACTCCTGACTGGAGTAGCCGCGCCACGAAGCGCCCGTCCATCTTGAGCGCCCTCGACGCACCTTCGAGCACCTGCCTCGGACCGGCCGTGACAACTCGAGTTGCGTTGCGGGTGTAGAAGTCGGCGAGTTCAATCGTGTCGTTGAGCTGTTCGGGCAGCACGTCGAAGTGGGGCTGACTCAGCAGGTTGAGCGCCTTGAGCGCCACCTCCCGACTCTGCTCCAGTTCTGGTAGCTGGACGAAGGCCCACGCCGCCATGCTGAGCAGGCGGTCTTGATCGAGAACCTCTTTGATCGCCGCTTCCGATCGAGCCGTCGTCAACGAACGACGTCCGATCCTCTGCTTCAGCTCCTCGAGCAACTGCTCCTCAAGAGCCTTCCTGACCGCGGGTGATGATGTGACCTTGGCAGTCGCCTCGACGGCGAGTTGCTTCAGGTCTGCTATCCTCGTCTTCAAGTCGTCCTCCCCCCGCTCAGGCGTGCACAAGCACGGTCGAAGGAACGAGGTCGAATGTCTCGTGTGAGAGTGTCTTGGCGCGTCGGAAGCACCGAGCAAGCTGGGTGTCGCTGATCGCAACGCCTTGGCCCACCAGATAGTTCCGCCTGAGCACGCCGTACACCTCGACAGTGAGCTGTACGTTCAGGCCCGGGTCACGTTCGACTTGTCGCTGTCGCCGCGACCTCCCATCGAGCCATTCTTGGATCCGAAGATCCGCCTCACTGCACACCAGTTCGTGTGCAGCTTCGTTGAATACTCTCTCTCGTTTCACCGAAATCCTCCTCTTCGGTGTAGATGAATGTAAAGGGGTACATCTACCCTCACCCTCTGCCCCTACTCAGCTCCGTTGCTGATCCTGCAGTTGGGTAAAGATTCCTTATGGTATCACTAATAAATGCTTATGGCAAGGGCTAATTAGCTCTTAAGCTTGGCTACTTCCAGCGCCAGGTGTTAACCAAATTGTTGGCATTATTTTGAGCATTGGGAGTAGTGTAGTCCATGTCGATAGTAAAGCCAGTTACAGCCTTATCGTTGAATTTGTAGTTCTTGCCATTTACCAACACCAAGTACTTAACCTGGTTGTTGCCATTTTGGCTATAGACAATCTTGGAGGCATTCATGCCATCTAGCATCAGGCTGCTCACACTTGGCGAGCTCAGACTAGATTTAACACTGTTGGTAAACACATCTAGGTTATCGTAGCTGTCGGTTATCGGATTGACAGCTACTTTGTAGCCACCCTCGGTAGCGCTAAAGTTGCAAGCGCCACCGCTTGGGATAGTGTTGGTTTGGTAAGCTCCAAAACTGTAACAATCTTTATCGATCTTAACAAAGCCGGCGGGCATTACCGCCTCGTTCGAAGAGCTGGAACTTTGGCTGCCAGTTGAAGTTGCATCGTTTAGCTCAATGGCTGGCTTGCGGGCGGTTCGCCCGGTAATGTAAACGATTAAGCTAAGCAGCACGAATAGCCCGATTACGACTCCGGCGATTATTAAAACTAGTTTGAGCGGACTAAACTTAGGCTTGGGTGCCGTAGCTGCCATAAGGTTGGGGTCTAGCATGGCATCGTTAAGATCAGTTGGCAACCCAGACGGCGCTACTTCGGCTCCTGGTGGCATAGCCGCGGCTGTCACAGGTTCTGTTCCACCAGGCACCTGAGCTAACACGGGCTGAGCGGGTGTAATGCCATATTGGTTGGTAGCAGCTGGTGGTTCGGCTGCCGGTGGTACAGCTGGTTGTTCGGGCGATAATGACGGGGCTGCTTGCTGTTGATTCGAAAGATCAAGTGTATTGGCAGCCGGAGCTTGAGGTGCTGGCTGTTGAGCTGTCTCAGCCGGTACGCCAAGGGGCTGAGGAGCGGCTGGATTAGGAGCCACCCCGCCAGAGTAATCGGCACTAGCCAGCTGATGGGCTTCTAGGTCGGCTATTACTTGCCCGGGCGCAGGCACATCGGCAGGCTGCTGAGTATTAACCTCAGGTGCGGCTGGTGCTGGCTGAGCGGCCGCAGAATTATCAATCGCCGGCTGGGGAGCGGCTGGCTGTTGATTCTGCCAGTCATTACCCGGCACTGCTTGCTGAGCATCGGCACCGCCAGAATTAGGCAAAGGAAAAGTATTGTCGTGGTCGTTTTGCATGGTTAACTCGTTAATAAGAAGTATAACAATTTCAGAGTAAAATGGCTATGCTTGAAGCTTAGATTCGAGAGCCATGTATTGATTGTAAGCTGTCCACTGCCCGCCTAGCAATGCTACCACTAACTCCGAACCCAACTGAACGGTTTTGTTGTTCACATCACGATCAGGATTTACTTCGACCAAATCAATTGCTCGAATTTTATGCTTAGCTAAATATCGGCAAATATAGCTGGCTTCACGATAGCTCAAGCCGCCGGTATTTATTATACCCGTACCTGGCGCTTCGGCCACATCTATACCGTCAATATCTAGACTAACATGGACTGGTCGATCACCAATTGTGTGCAAAACTTTGGCCATCACCTCAGCTATGCCCAGGCTAATCACGTCATCCATTGTAAAATAAGTGATTTTTTTGGTATCTAAATATTCTTGCTCTGGGGGGTCTATGTCTTTTATGCCAATCAAAAACACCTCGTCGTAGCCAAATTTTTTAAGTTTAAAGTCCGAGTACAGCGAGTCGCCCATGGCAGTTGCCAACTGCAAGCCGTGTAGATTACGCGACTGAGTTGTATCCGGACCCAAACAGTCCGGGTGGGCATCGATATAGACAATACAGCCTTTCGGCCAAAGCTGCTTGCTGGCAAAAAAGCTGCCGTAGCTTACTGAGTGATCACCACCAATAGTAAGCATTGTGTCCTTGCTACCTACCTCGCCCACTGCTTGTTTATAAAGCCGCTTGTTAAAGTCGATTACACTAGAGTAGTTCTTGAGCCTTGAACTATCCTTTAGTTTTCTCTCTTCAACTGGCTGCAACTCTAAAAACTCTATGTGGTTATGGGTCAAACCATCTCGCAGACTAGTGCCCAGAATTACTGCCGGTGCTTTTTCGGCACCTGGACTACTGCTACCTAGTGATGTTGGCGCTGAGATTATTTTGAGCATTGCTTAATATTATAAGCAGACACAACCAAAATGCCACTTCGTTGTATAATAATTAGATGAAAGTTGTTAAAAAAGCCAAAGACTTGCTGCGACCAATATCGCCTAAGCCACTTATAAATGCCTTCCATTATGGAGAATCGCAAGTTGCTAGAGTCATGCGCGGCAACCCCACCAAGCACATGGTGGTAATAGGTATAGTTGGCAGCAAAGGTAAAACCACTACTGCCAATTTGCTATGGGCTGCGCTTAGCGGCACTGGTGCCAAGGTTGGCCAGATTGGCACAGCCAATATTCGCATTGGCGGCCAAGAAGAGCTAAACAAGCACCATATGACCCTACCAGGAGCCTTCGTTACCCAAAAGTACCTCAAGCAGATGGCAAAGGCCGGCTGCCAGTTTGCCGTTATGGAGGTGCCGAGCGAGGGCCAGACCCAGTATCGACACGTTGGCATTAACTTCGATGTACTGGTATTTACTAACGTTACCAAAGAGCTCATGGCGGCTCACAACTTTAGGCTGGATGTTTTACACAAGCACAACAAGCGTGTGTTCGCGCAGCTCGGCAAGAACCGACGTAAAAAACTCAATGGCAAAATCATTGCCAAGTTAATTGTGGTTAATCAAGATGCCAAAGACGCTACCGCCTACAGTGACTTTCCCAGTGATAAAAAGGTATTTTTTAGTGTTGACCAACCCAGTGAATACCGGGCGACCGATATTAAGTCTGGAGCCAAGGGTGTTGATTTTACAATCAAGGGCGTGGACTATCATATAAATCTTCTAGGTAAGATCAACGTTATAAACGCGGGCGGCGCTATCGCAGCTGCCCGTGAGCTAGGCGTGCTGCCTGGCCAGATTCAAAAAGGCTTTGATGGTCTAAACGTAGTGCCTGGACGAATGGAGCCCATAGATGTCGGGCAAAACTTTACCACCCTGGTAGATTACGCCCACGATCAGGCCAGTATGGCTGCGCTTGTGGACAGCGCCAAAGCCATGAGGCACAAAGACAGCAAGGTTATTGTGCTGCTTGGTGCCGAAGGTGGCGGTCGTGACGAAGCTAAACGGCCTGAGATGGGCGAAATTGTGGCTAAGAGTGCAGATTACGTAGTAGTTAGCAATGTTGACCCCTACGAAGACGACCCCATCAAGATAATCGAAGACGTGGCCGCAGGGGCCGAAAAAGCTGGCAAAAAGCGCGATAAAGATCTGTTTTGTATTGAGGATCGCCGCGAAGGCATTCGCAAAGCCCTAAAGCTAGCCCGCAAAGATGACTTGGTATTTATAACTGGTAAGGGCGCCGAACAGTCAATCGTAATCGATGGCAAGTCCCAAGCTTGGGACGATCGCAAAGTGGTACGCGAAGAGCTAGAAAAACTCAAAGGATAGCAAATGAGCGAAAAGCTTACTCCCCCGCCAGAATCAGAACCCGAGCAAGATGCGTTGCTTGATAAGCTCCAGAATTTTCAAACTTTTGTTGAAATTGGCCCAGGTGATTCGCCAGTAGCAGGCGCAGGTAATCTAAACTTTGCAGGCAATAGGCACTACATTGGTGTTGAAGCAGCTAGTCCAAATCAGACTAGTCAGGCTTCTAGATTGCGAGCAAATCATGAAAGTTTTGGAGCAGATTATGAACGTGAAAAACTCGATGGTTTTAAAGAAGTAGCAAGATCATTAAAAGAGGAGCTGCGCGACAGTAATTTAAACTTTGTGCAAGGTGATGGCACAAGCCTCCCCTTGCCAGACAGTTCTGTTGACCAGGTATTTATGTCCGATGTTGCAAACGAACTCTTTCATCTCCCTGGGGGACAAAGCTCCATAAAAAGCGAAACAGCTACTGACAACCTGGGGCGGCTGATATTGGAGGTCTCAAGGGTTCTTAGGCCAAACGGCTTGGTGGTGATTCGTAATTCTATTCCAGGACTGTCAGCACCAAATCTAGGTAAAACTATTCGCGAAAGTGGACTTGACGAGTACAGGCTAATCGACGAGAAATCTCAACTCCTTAACAAGCTTGAGAAAATGTATTACAACTCTAGCGCACATAATCCAACCTATTACTTAATTGCACGCAAAAATAGTCTAGCTACACCTTAAAGAAGATCCCCACCACAATTCCAATGATTGTGGCTATGCCGCCTATCAAAAGTACTTTTATACCAGACCGGATCAATGTTTTGCGCGTAAGCTGGCCTTTGATTAGGCCGAGCACAAATAGCCCCGCCGCCGCAAACACAATTGTGGCATATAGAGCTTGAGGTAGCGGGAGTGCGATTATTGGCAAAAGCGGTATTAAGCCAGCTAACAGGTAAGAAACAAACATTACTAGGCCTGCCACGGCTGGTTTTTGCTGTTTACTCCCCGGCTCTAAGTCGTGCTCGGTTTCCTCAGATATAAACTCACCGGCGGCCATTGAGAACGCTTCGACCGCAATAGCTACAATCCCTGCCAATATAACCACATTCTTATTGGTTGTGCCTACCGCCACCCCGGCAATCAAGCCAGTGGTCGACACCAGGCTGTCTTCGATGCCAAAAACTGAGCTGCGTATGTAGTGACTATTAAGTTTGCGCAATGAGTCCATGCTTAAAAGTATAATCGAAGCCAATAATATGCGCCAATTTTAATAACACTTACGCTTGAAATATATGCACCAAGCCTCAAGTCAAGACCAAGCTAGACAAATGAACAAATAACTAGAGCTTATGTATTATTTAACCAGTCTTGAACAGTCTTTAGGCTCAGTTCCAGTCGATCTTTGAAGTTACTGTCATCAATATGCAAATTCACAACACCAGAGTACTTCTTTAAAAATTCCTCATGATCAGCCAACCAGCTATCAATATGAGCCGTCTGGTCATAGCTCTTCTGAGTATACAAATCGTAGAGCTTATCGCGACTCAAGTCTAAACTAACCACAAAAGTTTTAAACTCCTTTGAAGTTAGCATCACTGCCTTTTCGTCCCACGATCTATCTACACTTGAGTCGTAAACAAATGGCTGCCCCTTATCGATCACGGCTTTGGCTCGTATGTCGCGCCTGCGAACGTATTCGGCCTGATCAAAATGGCCAAGATCCTCAATTACCTCACTCCGAATTGCATCGTTGCTTATGATTGGCAGGCTCAAATTCCCACTCAAATAGTGGGCAATTGGTGTTTTTCCACTGCCCGGTGCACCAGCAAATGTAATGCAGTACTTATTCACTAATTATCTCTTTAACAGCTTTAACCATCGCTGCTCGATCATCACCGCTAAAGTTATGATCACCAGGTAGATGTCTAATATCGGCTTTCAAGTTATCAAACTCTGTCTTGCCTAGAACATCATCGTTATTAGCAATAAACACATAAAGTGTGGTTTTATTTGAGAGGTCATTGTATAGTTTTTCCAAGCCTAAACCCCTAACACTACTAATAAACTCCGGGGTGATTTTTGTTTTGGTTCCATCACGCCGGGGGGCAATAATTGAGCCGTCTGACTCAACGGTTGCGCCTTGTCTATCCTTCCATTTTTTGGCTCTGTTAGAACTAACAACCTGCGGAGGTGTTATAAAAACGGTTTTTCTTGCAGGTATCCCCGAGAGGGCTGCTGCTACACAACCCTGAGAGTGATAAATAAGATCAATATTTGCATCAGGATTATTATTGGCCAGCTCATTGAATTTGCCCTTTAGCATTTCTGCCTGAACATCAATCGGTGTAGTGGTCATAGTGTTGGAGTCCTCATCAAAATCGTTATACTCAAACATTACATGTTCACAATCTGGCAGTGCACTTGCAATGTCTGTGAACTGACCCCGGTCATCCTTACGTACACCAAAACCATGAGAATACAGAATTATGTGCTTCATTCTTTGTGCGAGATTACTAGCAGACTTCGAACAACCATAATAATCACCAATACCACAATCAGCCAAATGTCTAACTGCCCGTTTAAAATCTGCAAAATTATCACCGTCGCTAGAACCACCACGGCTGCTAGGTAGGCTAAGTGCCCAGCCGTTTGGGGGTGTGTAACGACCATGTTGGCTGGTTTTTGGCGCCACAGCGAGGCCGCAAACAACACAATCGTAGTGCCGAATAAAATTAGTAGCACCATTTGGGCGGCCAAAGGCATAAACGCATAGAACGGCAAAATAAAGATTATACCTAAGCCAATAATCAGCAGCACAATAATAATGTCGGCAAAGCTGTGAGCCTTGTAGTCGACATCGGCAGTTTGCTTGGTGTGATTGGTGGAGCTATGTTTTTTCTTAAGTTCGTGCTTTTGATGACTGTTTTTACTCATAAACCAAGTATACAACAAAAGTAACCACTAGCGTTTTCGGTTTATTTCTGTCACTGTTACAGCAATTCTTCGTTATAATAGAATCTACATGAAAAAGAAAAAGCGACCAGAGCCTTCATTTACCTACGACCCCGAGGCCGACAAGGCTAAATCCGCCAGCCGGCGGACAGGCAAAAAAACAGATCCCGACTTTATTTTTGATCCGACCGTGCAAGCCGATACCCCAACAGAACCGGCCGATCCGCTCGATATGAAAAACAACCTCGAAAAACCCGTAAAGAAGAAAAAGCGTTGGAAGAAGGTACTACTTACCGTCTTTTTGGTGCTGCTGGCAGCCGCAATTGCCTATGCCATCTATGCCCTGCTTCAGGTCTCCAAAATTTCAACCAATCCTTTTAATTTTGGTAAACTCAAGGGCGAAAACGAGGGCCGGGTAAACATTTTGCTACTCGGTGTTGGCGACCCTGGACACGATGGTGAACAACTCAGTGACACCAATATGGTTATGAGCGTTAATACCAAATCCAACCCTGTGCAGGTTTCGCTCATAAGCATTCCGCGTGACACCCGAGTTTATATACCTGGCCAAGGCTATGCCAAAATAAACCAAGCCAACTCCTACGGTGGGCCACAACTAGCCGAGCAGACCGTAAGCGAAACTCTAGGCATTCCTATCCAATATTACGTTACTGCTAATTTTACTGGCCTCAAACAAGCTGTTGATGCCGTAGGCGGCGTAGACATACGAAATAATGATAGCTTGAGCGATCCAGAATACCCCTGCGACAACAACCAGTGGCGTACCTGTGGCTTCAACCTAAAACCAGGCGATTACCGCATGGATGGCACTACAGCTCTCAAATATGCTCGTTGTCGCAAAGGTACCTGCGGCGACGATTATGGCCGAGCTGCTCGACAGCAACAGGTATTGCAGGCCATGCGCGAGAAGGCTCTAAGCCTACAAACCTTGTCTAATCCGGCCAAAGTTACAAACCTAATCAATACCGTTGGCAACAATGTAAAAACCGATCTCAGCCTCAATAACATGATGCGTCTGCGCGACCTTACCAAAGATGTTAAAACCAGCGATCTTATAAGTGTGGTATTCTCGACCAAACCTAACGGGTTTTTAAAGCAAGATCCATACAGCTCTGACTTGTTACCAGTGGCCGGTAACTTCGACAACATTCAGGCCTTTGTAAAAGACATATTCAGTCTTGGCCCAGTTTGGAAAGAGGAATCAAACGCGACAATCAAAAACGGCACCACCACGGTTGGCTTGGCTCTCAAGCTCAAGAGCAGGATCGACGCCGATGGCGACATAGTAACTATTGAATCAGTCGGTAATGCCAGTAGTAAAGATGCCACCGCCACCCAGATTATCGATTACACCGGCGGCCAAAAGCCTAACACAGCTGCATATTTAGAAAAAATGGTTGGCACTGGCGTAAAAGTTAGTCAACCGCCCGAGCCGGTTAAAAACCCAACTGTCGATTTTGAGGTTATATTAGGTAGCGATTACGCTCAAGCCCAAAAACCCACCACCAACGAAGCTCCATAATCGAAGAAGGGGCCGACCTAGGTAGTCGTGCCCCTTCTTGTGAACAACGAGTTACCCCGTCCTTCACTTCGTCTCGTAGATGGCCTGCCCCACGATGCCAGCGAACACTCCAGCGGCGAAGCAGACAAGCCCGAAGACGAGCTTCTTCATTTTCTCACCTCCTCGGTGACTAGTGGGGGCTCAAGACCCCCGTTGGGCTTGGGTCGAACAGTGACTGCAGGATGGGCCGGCGAGGACCCGGAGAGCACGAGCCGTAGACGCCGCCATAGAGCCGGTTGGCTCGGTCGTTGGCCCTCTGCCGTCTGCGGTTCGTCCTGGTATCGGCCTGAGGGGCTCTGAGCACAACAACAGCTACAGCTGCCGTCACAGCCCCCACGGTCAACAGTACTACCTTCCACTTCATTGCTTCCCCCTTTTCGGGTCTCGAACTACTTGTCTTGGACTTGCTTGAATCCTTCCCACTCCAGGGCCTCGGCTGCGGCCTCGTCGAGGCTAGAGCCGAAGCCGTAGATATGAAACGTTCGGCCATTAACTGGACTGTGCCAGCGAAAGAAGACCATGCGGCCACCCTCCAGACCCTCGGCACGTTTTAGGTTGGCACATCCGTCCGTGAGCGCAACCTTTACGCGCAGCTGTTCGTATGCACCTTGCACTAGAACCGCCAGCTCAACGCCGGAACTGTGTCAGTTCGTCTGCCGCAGTTCGTACACCAACGGCCACTGCGGAGGCTGTGAAGCTCCGACCGTCGCATGCGTCCCTTCTTGCAGTCATGGCATCGGCTTCTTGAACGCTGCCAGAAGAACGCCACTCCCGCGACGATCGCAAATGGCCAGGATCGACGGATCATACCTATCCTCCTTCATGGAATATACAAGCCGTGCTTGGGGCACGACTTGTATGTCTCATACTTGTCCCCCACCAGCTCTCTACCACATCTTGGACAACATCCCGAAGGGTACTTACTTCTACCGCTACGCAGCACAAGAAAGAACCCACCCAGGACAATCAGACCAACAATGAACAGTACCTTCTTCATCACTCCCCCTTTATTTGGGCTCTTGGGTACTCAGTGGTGGATTATACCAGATAAGCTTAGATTTTTGAAGTCTAAACTGTACCTTTTAAGTAGGCCTGGCGCCTGGGCTCATCGAAGTGTTCTATGGCATAGCGCAACATGGTTCGTGGCATGGTTTTGTAGTGAGCTTGCAAGAAGCTTTCTTCTTCCTCTCGGCTGCAACGCTTGCCAGCCTCACGTAGCATCCAACCGACAGCTTTTTGAATTAGATCTTCTGGGTCGTGGAGTAAAATCCCTGCAATTTTAAGCGTTTCGGCTGATTCGCCCTGCTTTATATAGGCAAAGGTGCTCAAAATGGCTATTCGCCGCTCCCAAAGTGACTTTGATTTTGCCAACTTAACTAGAACTGCCTTATCTTTATCCTGCAAATAGTCACCTACAATAAATTCCGCTGAGCCATCAATAATGTCCCAATTGTTTATGTATTTGGTATTAGCCAGATAAAAATTGTAAATTTCAGTCTTAATTTTTTCATCTGCCTTCTTGTATTGATCAACCAATATTATACTGGCC
The DNA here is from genome assembly GCA_016191105.1 of Candidatus Saccharibacteria bacterium. NCBI lineage: Bacteria > Candidatus Saccharimonadota > Candidatus Saccharimonadota bacterium. The sequence continues at coordinate 56,869 of JACPPH010000004.1, read as the reverse complement.
GTTAAGCGCTCCTCGTGGACTTTGGATTGCAGTAACCTCTCGACCTCTTTAAGCGGTAAATCACGAAATTGTTTGGCAATCTTGCGCTGCTGTGGCACGCTCACACCGTAGAAAACATCGCCATAGCCATACTGGCCTTTGCCGGTCTTAAAAAGGTAAGCACTGGTCTTGGCCCGTTCTGGGCTACCAGCAGCTTTAAGCTGGCTTTTAAGCGTTGGCACACTCAAGCTAGCCGCCAGGCTCCACCCTCTGTCTTCAAAATCTCTTGCAGCCTACTCAGGGGGGTATTAAACGTATTGCCGTTAGCATCTTGCAGTTGAACCATTTTTTCACCGCTTAGCGGACCTTTGTCGACTGTGTTAATTGCACCGACACTCCAAGTTTCACCACCGTCCCTCTGCACAAGCTGTTGGCCAACCCGCAGGCCAGCCTCGGTGTTCTGTTCAGGCGGACCCACGTTTATGCGTAGTCTCTCAGACCTGAGCTCCTTGCGAGTTGGCTCTGGCACTGAATAATACTCCCCGCTCATTTACGCCCCCACCTTATTAAGCTCCAAACTCGCTCATGAATAAAGTAAATTATTATGCCAGTAACAGTAGTGATGCCGGTTATTTGCAGAGTTGTATCGAGCTTGCCAGTAGTTACGTAGCTAACAATAAAAATCGAAATAATAATGCAAATCCTATAAGTAATGCTCTTTACAACCGAGCGGCCGGTGGTTTCAGAATGTTGAAGTTTTCTCATGTTACTTTATAAAGTTTAACAAGCCCTCAATGAATAAGTACACACCCAGTATGCCAAAAATTACAGCTATCAAATCGTTGCCGTAGCGATCCATAAAGTGGCTTAGTGGTTTTAGTACCAAGCCCGAACGTTTGCCGAGTAAAATCACCAAAACTGGCCCAATCAAATACGGCAGTAGCGAGAAAGCCACCATCTCAGCCAAACCCAACAGCCGGCCGGCATCGCTTAGGCCGGATTGATTTAGTATGGCTGCGGCTGGCACGTACATCATAAGTGTGGTGACATTGACCAACATTAAACCAAAACCGCCAACCACATACTTCCATAGCTCGTTGGATTTCGTAAGTAGGTTTTGATGTTTTTTGGTCTTTCTCTTCTTTAGATCATGCAAAATCAGCACAACCAGCAGCACCCCAGCCACCATGTGTAACACATCACGACCGTTACCACTCGGGCCAGCCTGAATAGCTGCAACTTGGTTATCAAAAAAGACAATAAAAATGCTAACCGGTACCAGTACCAACAGGCCGCCAACTGCCAGCATAAATGCTTTGGCAACTGGCCGCTTGGGGCTAGCCAATACAAATATCGAAGCTGTGAGTAGTAGTGGGCTAACTGCCGAAGCCACCGCGACCGGCAAAAGCTTAACCAGTGTTTCTTGCATACGCAACAATTATAACAGCCCAAGCTCTATTAAGTTGCTAACTGACCAAAATGTTTATACAATCAAAACAACAATAAAGTTAGGAGAGTAAAAAATGGAAGTCGCTTACATGCCATCACGTGCCGCCCTCTTGGTTCGCGCGTTGGTAAATATTATCTTAGGCGCATTAGTTATTGCCTGGCCAGGAATTACCCTGTTGGTGGTGATATTTTTGTTTGCCCTAAACTTTTTAATATCAGGGCTGTTTATGGTGTTTGAGCCTGCTTTTGATAAGCAAAACAAACACGCCGGGCTGACTGTAATAATGGGTGTGGTGTTAGCAATCGTAGGTATATTCTTGCTTGGTCGCCCGCAACTAACTGGCGACATTATTGTACTATTGGTAGCTGTTTGGGCTCTGTTTTTTGGCATGGTCGACCTCTACGTTGGCATCACCCAGCGAAAAGAGTTGCCTGGTACCTGGTTATTAATAATTGTTGGCTTTCTCGCTCTAATATTCGGCATCTACCTGCTGTTTAATCCGCTCTCTGGCATACTTGCCCTAATTTGGGTAATTGGCTTGTACGCCATGGTGTCGGGTGCGGTCCTGGGAATTCTAGCCCTATTCGCCTATCCTAAGCTCAAAGGTGGCAAATAAAGTGCCTGCTCACAAATCTGAGCGCTCAACCCAGCCAGTAAAAGTTCATACTGGCTGGTTGCGTTTTCTGGGCTTTGTGCTTGTGGTGGCCTTGATTCTGTGCAGTTACCTCAGCGTTTTACAAGCTAACTTTTCGACCGCCGCCAAAACAATGGTCTTCTTGCGTGGCGCCAAAGTACTCGAGAGTAGTGCCGATATCATCAAGGCCGAAGTTAACGATAAGTTGCCCGACGGCATCAAGAACAACTTTATTAAAAATGCTATAGCTCAGAAGCTACTCGACATAATTGTTACACCCGAGAATCTGGCCAAGGTCGCTGAGCCCGGCCTTAAGATCGCCTACCAGGTAACAACAAAAGCACCAACAGAAATCCAAAACAACCAGGTCGTGCTAAACACTCAACAATACAAAACCCAAGCCGAACAGTTTGTGGGTAGTGCCAAACTACCAGAAGTGCTGAGCCAACCGATCGATTCGATCATTCAGGCAACACCAAATCAACTCACGCTAGTTAGTAACGTGAAAGACAGCCAAACCAACCCGTTGGTGCTGATGATCCGCATGCGCAACACCTTAAATATGATCAATGCCGGTGTAACACTTATGTGGTGGATTATTATTCTCGACATTCTGGGCATTATTGCCCTATCGTGGCGCCAGTACCGTCGATTATTACATACTGCCGCGTGGACATTTGGTGCGGCCGGCTTATTCATTGTGGTTGCCTCATATATGTTCCCACCAATCCTGACACTTGTTGTTCCACAGAGTACCGACGCACTCATTGGTGGCCAACTCAACGACTTAATGGCCAATGTTACCAACTTCTTGTTTAATCAAACCCGTAGCTACGGCCTGTTCTTTGTGCTGATTGCCATAATCGCCTACGTTCTTAAACGGTTCGATCTGATAGCCAAGGGTGTCGAGCTCTCCAAGCGCCTCTGGAAAAAGTACATCGGCCCCCGCCACCACCGCGCCCACCACAAAGCCGCTCATAAAAAGTAAAAGTCATTCATGGATGATTTTTACTGCGATGAAGTCTTCAGCGGCAAAACCAAGGTTGAAAAGGTCTTAGAAACCGACAAAGTGCTGGCTTTTAAACACACTAAGCCACACTGGCCGGTACACATTGTTGTGGTTCCGAAAAAGCATGTCGAATCGTTATTGGAGGCTGATGACGATATACTTTTAGCTATCCTTCATGTGGTTCAAACAGTTGCCCAAGATGTGGTTGCCAAACATGGTAAATGCCAAGTACTAACTAACCTTGGCGAGTATCAAGACTCTAAGCACCTACATTGGCATGTTGCTTCGGGAAAACCCAATCACAAAAAATAGTTCTGTCCGGCATTAAAGCAAACAGAAAGCTGGCTAAGCTTGAGTGCCCCACGTTCGAGGACTGTTTGAGCGTTTAAGCGAGTTCCGCAGAACTGGAAGCGAGAGGTTAGCTAGCGCTCTTGTTTTGCGTCCATGCCGGAAGCTTTGCTTCTTTGGCTACAAAGAAGTGCCGGCTGCACAGGCCATACTTTTGGTTTTTGTACGCCTTAATTGTATACTAATGTGGTGAAAAGCCACTGTCTTAATCCATTGGCCGACCAAATGCGGCCCTCTGCCCTCTCAGAGGTAGTTGGCCAAGAGCATATTGTCGGCAAAAACCAATTTTTGCGTACTGTAATCGAGCAAGGCGAGCCTGTTAGTATGGTTCTGTGGGGGCCACCTGGAAGCGGCAAAACCACTTTGGCGCGGATTATTGCTCGCTCGGGCGATTTTGAGTATGTTGAGATCTCGGCTGTTACGGCCACCTTGGCAGATGTAAGAAAAATTATTCATGAAGCTGAAAAACGGCTTTCTGGGTTGGATACGATGCAAGGCAGCGACGAGAAGCAAACTGAGCTGTATTCGAAATACAGCAAAGGCGCATCGCAGTCGTTAACGCAGCAGCGCGCCAAGCCCAGAAAGACGGTATTGTTTGTCGATGAGATTCACAGATTCAACAAAGCCCAGCAAGATGCTTTTTTGCCCCATGTCGAGAACGGCACTGTTATTTTGATAGGCGCCACCACCGAGAACCCAAGCTTTGAGGTTATTGGCCCCCTACTCAGCCGTTCGCGCGTGGTTGTTCTGGAACCCCTTAGCAAAGATGATATCAAAACCATTATTGTTAGGGCTGTGCAAGAGCTAAAGAGCAAGGGCGTTAAACCCGAAGCCGTAGAGCTGTTAGCCGATCTCAGCGGAGGAGACGCCCGTATGGCTCTCAACGGCCTGGAGGCCGCCGCAGCCATCACAAAGCGAGTTATTAAGCCCGAGGACATTAAGCAAGCCATGCAGGCTATGACTGCTAAGTACGATAAGGGTGGCGAGTATCACTACAATCTTATCTCTGCTTACATCAAATCTATGCGCGGCTCTGATGTCGACGCCACGCTATACTATCTGGCTCGCATGCTACAGGGGGGTGAAGACCCCAAGTTTATTGCCCGCCGCAATATAATTTTTGCAAGCGAAGATATTGGCTTAGCCGCTCCGGCAGCACTCAACTTAGCTGTTTCAACCTTTCTGGCCGTGGAGCGCATTGGCCTGCCCGAATGCCAGCTTAATTTGTTTGAATGTGCGGTTGTGTTAGCAAAGAGCAAGAAGTCCCGGGGTGTTACAGATGCCATGGCCAAGGCATTTAAGGCTGCTGGCGACCACCCAGACGCACCAGTACCACTACATTTGCGCAACGCCCCGACTAAGCTTATGAAGGATCTTGGCTACCAAAAAGGCACTAAATGGGAATCGGGCTTTAAGCACCTTAAGGGCTTTTTACCCGATGAGTTAAAAGATATTAAGATTTTTGAAGACTAAGCATGCAAAAAGAACTAAAAATTAGAGTTAATGATCCGCACAAGATTGAAGCAAAGTTGAAAAGCTTAGGCTGCCCTCTGAGCAAAGAAAGAACTTCCACTTATACATATTTCAATCAGCCCGATGATAGAATCCTAAAAATCAGTGAAAATGAAAGAGGTAGCTTCTTGATTGTGATGGAGAAAGTACATGGTAAGTTCGTAATAAAAAGTAAGGATGTTATCCAAGATTTGGAACAAACACTGGCAAACCTAGATGAAAAGTTCGGCTTAAAGAGGATTATCATCAACCGTCGCAAGTTCTTCAAGCATCCACAAATGAAGATATCCTTAAACAATATAAAGGTTGTCGGGAACTTTCTGATTCTAAAAGGTAAAAATCCAAAAATTGAATTTGTTACGAAAGAACTTGGAATCAAAAATCCAGAAATAGTAACAAGCTCGTTTGATAATCTCTAGCTAGTACTGCATCTCGCCAACTTGCGGCACATATTGTTGCACGGTTTGCAGTCAGCTATTGATCTGCCCTTATGGCCAATGAGCTAAAAGATACTAAGATTTACTAAGAATAAATAACCCTAGTATAGATAGGGGTTGCTTATGAGGCTAGATAACACGCCAAATATAACAAGTATCCCAATAGCTCCAACAAATACTGCTAAGCCATAACGTTCCCACCAGGTGTTTTGTGGAAGTTTGTCACCACAGAGTTTATTAGCCTCGTCTAAACTTATTTCTTTGTCTTTTGTTCTATCCTTGCCGATTAAGTAATATTGTCCTTTCGACACCGATGAGAAAACAAAAAAGAGTCTAAAGCTTGAATAAACATAGACCACATATTGGTTTTCTTTGAGCTTATGAGCCCTGCGTCGTTTGCCTGAACTCCATATAAAAAACATGTACTTATTATACCTTCCTTAAACTAGTACTGCATCTCGCCAACTTGCGGCACATATTGTTGTACGGTTTTTAGCCAACTACTAATCTGATTCTTAAGCTCGGGTGTTACGTTGGCTTTCAGTTGATTGCCATCGGCAGTAGTAATGGTAATTGTATTGGTTGGACCGCCGATTAAATTATTCTGGGTTTGCTTGCCACCGAGCTTGTTTTGAACATCCTGGTCTTTGTAGGCAGCCGCTATAGCCTCGAACCCTTGTTGGCTTATCTGGCAATTAGTGGTAACCGGAGCTGCGTTTTGACCAAAGTTCGTAACAATGTAGGTACAGCTGGTGGGTGTAATTATGAGCGACCGACTAGACTGATACTGTGGACTAACTGGTCCGGTGCTACTTTCGAAGTCGATAATTTTAACCGAATTGTCGTTAAAGTAAGTGGGCTTTTTTTGGCGGTTAACCAATATCACTACCAGCCCGGCTACCAAAATAAGTCCCAAAATTGTAGCCACCGCCAACCAAATAAGTTGAATCTTTTTGGTGCTTCTTGCCATCAAGCTCATAATACTACTTTGGCATGACGAGTGCTACAATACGAGTATGATCAAGAAACTAGATATTATTACTCTATATGTGACCGACCACTTAAAATCAGCCGAGTTCTATGAGGATTTAGGCCTTAGTGTAGACCACAGCGACGACGACATTGCCATAATGGATCTTAACGGTTTTAAGCTCTGGCTGGTAAATCAAGCCACCGCCAAAGGCAATAAAGAGTTCGAGGCCGACGCACTGGCTAAAGATAAGGGTGCTGGATTGTATATATATCTAAACGTCGACGAAATCGACGGCTTTTACCGCGGATTGGTTGATAAAGGTTTAAAACCTTCTAGCGAGCCGCGCGATTGGCCCTGGGGCAATCGCGAATTTGTGTTGCGCGATCCCGATGGTTATAAGCTGTGCTTTTATAAAAGTTTAAAGGGAGTATGATTTGGCTATGAAGTCACGCGTAGCACAATTGGTGTTGGGAGCAGCGATCATCGTTTTGGGCCTGTACGTACTTTCACTGCTTGGCCAAAAGCTAGCCGTAACCAGTGCGCTTGGGCAATATTGGCCCATGCTGTTAATATTTGTGGGTGTGATTGCCATTGGTAGCAATAGTGAGCATATTGGCATCCCGCTTGGGATCATGGGCGTTGGTATTGTCTTGTTACTCGACCGATTGGGTCTTTTTGCATCAGTACAGTGGCTAGAATCAGCCATATTTATTCTGATTGGCTTTGCAGTAATTGCTACGGTGTTTAGTGGTGGCAGCGGTAAATCAAAAGAATCTAAAGCAGCCACAACCCACGACCGTGTTATAGACTAGCTAGTTTCTACGACCGTATAAAGCTAGTAGCTTAGTTTGCAAATCAGCATCGTTTGCCACTTTGACTTCCGAGCCAAACAGGCCACTTTGGCGCATTTCGGCAGCTCGGGGCTGCATGAATTTGTAAGTAAATTCCGCCAATTCTTTATCTAGATCGGTATTTGTATCAACAGCCTTGGCCACATCCCAAGAGTGAATAAACACATCGCTAGCAATCTCGCTGCAATAATGCTCACCCATCACGTTGGCGTAGCTTAAATGGACTGTTTTGGTCATGGCGCCTGGATCTGTAAATGCCGCCACGGCCTTTTGCGAGGCTGCTAGCCAGGCTTTTTTGGCATCTTTGCCCAATATGTCACCATCATACTTATCACCCACCTCTTTAACCGTCTTGCCCTCAACTAGGTCGGGTACCCAAAGCACCTCGTAAACCATGTGCTTAACCAGAGCAGTCAAATCCCAATCAGTATTGGGCGTAACAACATGCCATTGGCCAGGCTTGATCATATCAATTTGCTTGCTCGCAACTTCACAAGCTTGTTTTAGGGCTTGGCTTGGGCTCATACGGCCGACATTCCTCCTAGTTTTTCGGCTTTCTTTAGAATTTCCTTAATCACCTGTTCGTCGGCATCCCCCAAGTGCTTAAAGCGAATGCAACTTTTACCAATGCTGGCCTTAGGTAGCTTATCTTTGTATTGTTCAGCTAAATATTGACCAGTATCTGCCAAAATGCAGCAAATATATAGCGATATGTAGTTCTTTTGGCTGGCAAGACCTATCACCATCCAGTCACCCTCACGACCACTGGCATATCTAAATCGATATTTGCCGTAAGCCAACATGCCAGATTGCATGAATGGCTTAAGTTTTGGCACAGTGGCCCGAATAAGATTATTGAGTTCAGCAATTTCGCTCTTGCGCGGCTCTTCTAGCTGATTAATGTAGTCTGCTGGAGTTTTGGCCGAAGATTTTGTACTACTGTTCATTGCACACTCTCTTTTACCACCGGCCAGCGCAAGATGGTCTTAAGTCGGCCTTCGGCCACTCGTCTAGGATCACTTAGATAAATCTCGTGGTGTGGGCCCGAGACTTTTAGATTATTTTTATCTAAGAATTGCTGTAGAAGCTTTAGGTTGGCTGCTTCGTTTTCATAACTACCCACATGTAGTATTTGCACAGCCTGCTTTTCTTCGAGCGTTTTAATATGCAGATCTTCGTATTTAGGGTTGGGCTTACGGGGTTTTAACATATTAGTTGCCTGAGCCACTAGATTGGGAGTGAAGAATCCAGGCACCACTATAAACACCTCCCACTGCCATAGATCTTTGCGTTTAACATCGAACTCTTGGCCGTTTTGCATGCTCCACAGAGCCTCTAAGGCTGAAGTTTTAAAATCCTCATAGTTTTCGACCTCGTAACCTTTCTTGGGCATAAACTTAATGGCGTAAGTCGTGGCGTATAGGGCTTCGACCGAGTGCTGGAAAGACTCAGTTCCTGGGTCGCCTTGGCCTTGAACTGCCAAAATCCTCAGAGCTGGCACCTGTACTACTTTGGGGCGCTTTTGCTCAGCTGCATACAGCCCTGGGTAGAGCTTTGCTATATCGAAGCGTTGAATATCCATTGCTTAATAGTATACCAAACGAAGAAAGGGCCCGAAGACCCAATCTTCGAACCCCTGCTAGTCACTCTACCCGCCCCTTACTGCTATCCGATGCTTTAGGTCCTTGACGATCGGAGCAACATCGATCAAGTCAAGGTGGCCAGCCAGCCACAAGATGTCGGCTGAATCAGCGATCCCCAAGAACCGTCTCCTGTGGCCTTTATTTGGCAACCCTTTGGTGTGGGTATGGATCACTAGAGTGTCGGTATCGACTAGCAGTCTTGAGCCTCCGCCTTCCCAATCACGGATTACCCAAATCCGTTCGTAAGCACAAAGTCTGAAGTCTGGGCTCGAGTAAACCAACCCGCTCTGTACGCCATGGGCAAGGGCTATCGTGTTGAGCTGACCACACAGCCCTGGTAGCTTCCGCCACTGCTCCTTCTGGTCTTCACTCCACTTCTGAACTTCGGCCACCCGCGCCCCATCTTTCTTGCTGACCTTGGTCGCCATGATAACTCACACCTACCTTATTCGATTATCGGATATCTCGAGTTTATTATCTCGCCATTAGTCTATAAAAGAAAGCTAAAGCTTCATCTCGGCAAAAGCCCAAATCAATACGTCGAGCATGTCCTGGTAGGCAATGTTTTTGCTGGGGCTATATAAGTACAATACGTTGTCGACCACTTCGATGTTGATCTCGAACTCGAGCGCGTAGATCTTTTCCATAAAGTTGGTGGCCAGTAGCTCGAAGCTGGTGGCCTGATCTTGATTGGCCGCCCAGACTGCAAACTTTTTGTTGAACTCCACGCTTTCGGTCTCAACCTTGTTAAGGCCTTTGAGCTTCGGTTTAAAGCCATACCAGCTCTTCATTGTTACCAAAATGTCATCGTAATTTTTGGGCAATATAGCTTGAGCCACCGTAATAGGCTGCATGCCAGCTCCAGCTTTGGGCTCGTAGCTATAAAACTCCACTACATTGTTCTTGTAATAGCCAACCACATGGTTGTTAATGTCGGCATTGCCAAAGCCGGCTGGGCCAAAGATTGCGCCACGGTTGGGCATCATAAGCCAACCAAAGTCTGGGTCGTAGTAAAAGCCTTGTTGGGTAGCAAATTCAGCTATGCCAGCATCGAATTTGCTAGCCTCGGCGGTGTCTTGTCGGATGAGATCAAGCTTGTAGCTACCGTCCTCTTTTACAAAGGCCCAGTACTCGCGCCACGGACTAGAGTCGGTAAACAGTACTTTATTGGCTTTTTGATCGATCAGCTGGTCTTTGGCCTGGCCATCAGTTATAACCTCGAAGCCCTGCGAGTAGTCTTGTTGTTTTTTTAGCAACACTTGGTTGAGTTTTACACTACTCATTTGGTCTTTACGGCCATAGTTTTGAAGCACAGTCAGTTCTAGTACCATACGCTTGGCGTACTCGCGGCTGCACAACTTTTGCATAGTTTTGGCATCGAACTCACTCCAAGCTTTTTGGAATCCAAAAAATGTGCTCGAAACCTGCTCAGCCAACTTTTTTTCTTCGTCGGTGCCGGATTTTTTGGGGTCTATATAGCCTTCCGGGGTGCCGCCAAGCTTTTTTGCGCCCTTAGACTTACTAAACACTGCCCAGAGTATCCAGATTATAAAAACCGCCCAGAACCCCCAGAAGAAAAACAAGCCCCAACCAGTCAAAGGTTTAGATGAGCCAGAACCAGATGAGCTAGACGAATAGCTCGACCCGCCCGAGAACCCGCCGCCTCCGCCGCCGCCCGAACTAGAGCCGCCGCCGCCGCCACGGGCTAGGTGCACGGAATGGCTGATTTGTTTGAGCTGCTCCAAATTCATAGCTTAATTATACTTCCCTTCTCAAGATTTAATCAAAAACATTAAACCCTCAGAAGGGAGCCCGCCTGGGACTCCCCAGGCAGGTCATCGCATCGACCCATCGAGCATCGGACGGAATGGACCATCGCACTGTTTCTCATGAGCGTCGATGTGTCCGAGACAGAAGCTCTGTGCACAGTACCGACACCTTTGGGTCATGCCTTCGGTTGGCCCGCCGACCTCCTCACACCTACTGCAAGGGCTTGGATGGTTCTCCATCTGCGTCTTCCTTTCTCTGGTTCGGCCCGCTAGGGCATGGAGGGCAGATCCTTTCCTTCCTCTGTTTGTTCTAACGATACGCGCTGTCGCCAGCGGTTCTCACACACTGTGTTGTGAACCACGGCCTCTAGAGCCTCCGAGCCGTCTTCGAACTGCACAGTCTTGCGATCCTCGCCAGGCAAGAGGGCAAAACCACAGCCCGCACAGGCTACCAGCTCCTGTTCGAGCTGGCTCAGTTCCAGCTCGACAGCAAAGTCCGGTACAGCCAAGAGCCGTCGCGGGAGGCTTTCAACCCTCCCGCATCTCGCGCTCGATTGTCGGGTCGACATCATCCTTGCCGTACATTCCCATACTCTCACTTCCCCTCTCTCGACTTCTCAATGAGCTTGGACATCATAATACCAGCAAACTGAGACAATTCAAGCACTGGCTTTATTGTTCGAGCCTTGGTGAGAACTACATCATAAGAAATAGTTCTCGTCTCCGCCAGCTAGCAGATCCTCGAACAATAAAACTACCGTGCAACTTTGTTGAGATTGGATTGATAATAGAAGATTGGCAGAAGAATAAGAACGTTGGTGATGGCCAGGCTTATCCAGAGCGAGGAATCGACTAGGCTATGAGGTGATATGAATATGCTGCGGGTAAAGCCAAAGAATATGCCTACCACCACCCAAATTATTACCGGTGCCAAAAAGGCTGCCCAGCGGCCAATTGCGCCCTTGGTGGTGGCTTCGATTGCCTTGGCAAAACGCCAAAACCACCAGATGTCGATAATTGGAATAAAGAACCACAAAAAGAACGGCACCTTGAGCGCTTTGGCATTTAGGGTGTTCATCTCCGTCTTGGTAATAAAGTACCAATAGATTTGGTACAACCCGAGAGTAACTATGTTTAACAAAAATATTGCAAGTAACGACCTTCGCTTCATATGCATTGACTCAACTCCTTTATTAACTAGATTGTACCCCAATTTTAGCTTTCATTCGACAGCCAGGGCAGTGAACCTTATAATCAAAAGTATGAGAGAAGCACACGATTTGGGCGTTATTTTCGACATGGACGGCACACTGGTCGACACCCTGCCGGTTAATTACAAATTTTGGCAAGAGTACCTGGCCGAGTTTGGCATTAAGCCCGATAGGAATTTGTTTATATCGATGCTCGGCAAACCAATTCAGGTGACCTCTAAGGTGTTTAAAGAAACCTTTAACATCGATACCCACCCGCTCGAAATGGCAGCTGCAATTAACACCAAGCGCTTGGTATACTACTCCACCCACGACTTGGTTATTAGCCCTCATTTGATACCCTTACTCAAATCCTTGCAAGAACACAAGGTGCCAATGGCAGTTGGCACCGGCTCCACCCATCAACTTTCGCAGCTGCTGCTCAACCACAACCAGCTTTCGCAATACTTCTCGGCCGTGGTAACCTCAGACGATGTCAGTAACGACAAGCCAGCCCCCGATACATTCGAGCTAGCTGCCAAAAAACTCGGCGTAAGCGCCAAAAAGTGCGTGGTGGTTGGCGATTCAGCCAACGATGTTGGCGCCGCCCATGCCGCCAACATGGCCATAATTGGTTACGTAAATAACTTTAATTCGGCCCAAACCATAGCCGGAGCCGAAAAGATTATTAGCGACTATAACCAGATCGATATTGCAGGTTTGCGCCAAATTGTTGCCCAACACGCAGATTAGACAGCTACGTAAACCTCAACTATAATCTGTTAGATGAAAAAATCAATTGGAGTTATTGGTTTTGGCGCCTTTGGCGCCTTTATTGCGCCGATTTTGGCACGGCATTTCGAGGTGTTGGTTTCGACTCGCCGGAAAGTTGGCAACCCGCCCAAAGGTGTTAGTTTTGTTAGCCTCGAGCAGGCTGCTAACTGCAACATTGTAGTCTTGTCGGTTAATGCCCAGGCCATAGAAGAAGTGTTGCTAAAAATTAAGCCTCTGCTGCGACCAGGCACATTGGTTATTGATGTTTGCTCGGTAAAAGTTATGCCGGTTAAACTTATGAACAAAATACTGCCAACCAATGTTCAGGTGCTTGGCACACACCCCGTGTTTGGCCCAGAGAGTGGTAAACATGGCATTGCTGGCCTGCCAGTAGCGCTTTGCCCGGTTCGGATTGACGCCAAAACCTTGGCCAGGATCAAAGACTTTTTGCAAAATGCATTGGAGTTAGAAGTTGTTGAAATTTCGCCCGAAGATCACGATCGCGAGATGGCCTACGCGCTAGCACTCACCCACCTGATTAGTCGCAGCCTCAACAATCTGCCGCTGCCTGAGCTTAAATTGCCCACAAAGTCATACAAACTCTTACAAGCCGTTCGGGGTAACTTGCAAAACGACTCTATAGAGCTGTTTCATACTATTCAAAATTACAATTCGTTTGCCAAGCAGGTGCGCCGTAATTTTGTAAAACGTGTGCAAGAACTAGAACACAAAATCGAGACCCACGACAAGAATAACGTTCAGTAGCAAACGCCTAAGTTGCGCTTATGCAAGTATTGCTGGTGGTATTCTTCGCCGCGCCAAAAAGTTTTGGCCGGCACCACTTGGGTTACAATTGGCTTTTTGAACTTTTTGGCAGCTGTTAACTGCTCAATCTTGGCCTCTGCCGCCCGTTTTTGTTCGTCGTTATGATAAAAAATTACACTCCGATAATTCTCACCTACATCTGGGCCCTGTTGGTTTAGCTGAGTTGGGTTGTGGTGTTCAAAAAACAGATCGAGTAGCTTTTCGTAGCTAGCTTTGGTGGGGTCAAAAGTAACTTGAAGGGTCTCGGCATGCCCAGTAGTGTGGCTACAAACTTGCTCGTAAGTTGGATGGTCGACGTGGCCACCCTCATAGCCAACTTCGGTTTTTACTACGCCAGGCACAGTCCGAAAAACTTCCTCAACACCCCAAAAACAGCCGCCGCCAAAGTCAGCTAGTTCAGTTTTTGGCATTTTTCTTGCTCTCCTCTATTGCGTCTTGCCGTTTTGCAAACTGCTGCTCTAGATCAACTTCAAACATATTTGATAGCCTTAAAGCATACTGCAGCAAATCAGGAATCGCTTTGTCGACCATGTCATCACGCGACGGCTCTCGGCCGTGATCAACATCATCCAAATAAGTAGCGATTACTGCCAAGGACTTATTTAAGTGTCCAAGCGCATGACGCATTTGCCATCCTTTGGACTCTTTTGGGAAATAGTAAACGGCATCGTAGAGCCTTATCTGTTCTTGGAATTCTTGCATACTTTTACTCATCTTGTTCCTCGTACTTAGGTTTAAGGCCTTGTTCTCTTCTAATCTCGTCTACCCATTTTTCGTAATTCTTTTGCCTTTCTTCTGGGTCATCAGTCCAGGCTGGCCTCTGGTGGCCAGTTTTTTCATATGGCGTAGGTCGGGAATGATTGGCTTGCTCTGCCTCTACCTTTCGCAAAAGTTTTTGCCGATCTTTTTCGACCGCATCAGCCGAGCGACCCTCCCACTCATCGGCAGCCATTTTTTCGCCTTCAGTAGGTTCTTGGGGTTTATTGTTATCGCCACTATCTGGCGGTAGTTCACTCATGCCACCATTATAACCCATGCTAAAATGTAATGATAACGAGGAAACACTATGGCTTTAAAAGCACTATTCTTAAACTGCACCCTTAAACCTTCGCCGTCAGTTAGCAACACCGGCGCTCTAATCGACAAGGCCGTGGAGCTTTACAAGGCTCAAGGTGTCGAAACCGAAGTAGTGCGAGTACGTGATTACGACGTTAAGTTTGGTGTTAGTTCCAACGAGGGCGAGGGCGATCAGTGGCCCGAGATTTTAAGTAAGATCAAAGACTGCAACATTTTGATAATTGGCACACCAATTTGGTTTGGGGTGCGCGGTAGCGTTAGTCAGTTGGTGCTGGAGCGACTCGACGGCACCTACGACGAGGGCGATACCAAAACTGGCCAGTTCCCGCTATACAACAAGGTGGCCGGAGTGATTGTTACTGGCAACGAAGATGGTGCTCACGATGTAGCCGCCAATACGTTATTCAACCTCACCCACCTAGGCTGCACGGTGCCACCCAACGTTGACTGCTATTGGGTGGGCAATGCCGGCCCCGGCCCCAGCTACATAGAGGCCGGTGGCGATAAGCACCTGTACACCAACAAAACCTGCCGCTACATGGTGGCCAACACCATCTATATGGCCAAACTAATCCAAGACAATCCGATCCCAACTAATTTAAATGAGTTAATTGCCGAGGCCAAAAAAGCCAGCAGCGACTAAAAACTGCTCTTCCGGCCGTTGCTGCGATCAGCAAGCGAAGCCACTAAGCAACGCTCTTTGTTGCGAGAATTCGCTGGCTGGCGAACCGCACAGCAACAGGAAGTTGCGACTGGCTGAGCGCTGATAGAATCGTAGTACAGGCCAAAACACTTTTGCACAACTTTATGGTGTTTTCAAAAGAATGGTCGACCGTTCAGGCCGAAAGCTGAATCTATGTGCTACCCGCACGGGGCTTCTTTGAATGAGCAAAGAAGCAAACTCACCGACATGGGCTCAAATCTAGAATCGCCAACGGCGGCTTCACTGTCTGTTCTGTGACAGAGACGGCACTCGTGCTCGAACAGAAGCGTTCAGCCTAGTTGGCTTTCTGATTTTCGAATGTCGGAGATAGCCCAACTACCTTAGTTTTGGCAAGAAACAGCTGAGCCATTTTGGCTTAAAGCCTGAACGTCTTTGAGCTTCTGCTGACAGTCAGTGTTCGACGACATGGCCTTCGCCACCAGATAGATCACGACGACTGCAACAGCCACAATCAAGACTAATACTATCAAGAACTTAGATGATTTTTTGTTTCGACTCACTTCTGTACTCCTCTTAGTTGTTCAAATGTTGGGCTCGTAGGCTCACCCCGGTCGCTCCACATGTTCACCCAAAGGTTGGCTACCGCCTGGTTTTGCTTAGCATAGCTGGTTGAATTAAGTGAGCCGGTACGAATAAATGTCTGCAAATCACCCTCGCCGCCACTCATGCCGTAAGCCAGCATAGCAATTCCTTGTGGAGTCTCCAGATCAACTCCGGCTGGCGCAATGTAGTGGTCGTTGAGATAACGGATTAGTGCCGTACCAAGCTCTAGGTTGGTCTTGGAGTCGTAGATATTATAGTTCGTATAGCCAAGCTTGCTAGCCATAACCTTCTCGGTGTCTGGCATTAACTGAAATAGCCCCTTGGCACCACTGGGGTTTACAGCGTGTTCGTTGCCACCCGATTCTTCGGCTATGATAATTGCTACCAGTTGTGGGTCAATCTGGTAGCCTTTGGCAACCTCAACTATCAGCGGCCATTTGGCTTTTACACCTTCGGGCAGCCAGTTGGCTGGCGTGGTTTGTTGCTCGGTCGTGGTAGTAGTCTCTGGTGCCAGGGTTGTGGTTGTGGCGGCCTCTACCCTCTCGCTAGCTGGCGTGGGTTCGGTATGTGTAGCTTGATAGCCAGTGGCCGCAACCATAGCGCCCAAGCCAAGTGCCCCCACTCGACTCAGATTGCGAATTCTCGAGCGCATGCCAGCATCGATTTCGTCATCAGTTTTGGGTCTAGGTCGGGGTGCTATCTCCATAAGCATTATTGTACGGCAAAGTGCTCTATTGTTCGAGGCAAAGCTGAGAACTGGTTCTCACATAAGCTCGAACAGTATAGAATAAGCTTATGAATCAAGATGAGCTTAAAAAGAAAATAAATTCACTCGCCGAACAAACTCGCGAGGTTACCCAAAACAAGGGCACCGAGGCAGCTTTTAGCGGCAAGTATTGGAACGAACATGCCGACGGCACCTATCATTGCGCGGTTTGCGGGCAGAAGCTGTTTAAGAGCGGCACTAAATTTGATAGTGGCACCGGCTGGCCAAGTTTCGACCAAGCAGTGCCTGGCTCGGTCAAAATGATCGCCGATAACTCACATGGCATGCATCGTACGGAAGTTGTTTGCAGCAACTGTGGCGCTCACTTGGGCCATGTGTTCGAGGATGGCCCCAAAGAAACTACAGGCCAACGATTTTGCATTAACTCTGCTGCGCTCGATTTAAAAAAGAAACAATAGCCCTTACACTATGCATTTTTAACGGCGTATTCACAACAACCCTATTTGGTGCCTGGCAAGCTCACTTGGTGCCGTGGTTTGGCTGGGTGGTTCACTTACCATTCTTGCTATATTTTGTTTATGCCTCGTGGCGATGGATTAGCACGAGCTAGCTACATGCCATTGGGGTAGGTTTTATGATCAATTACGCCGCTATCGCGCAAGCCTTTTAGGGCCTTAGCATATTCATACAAAACTTTCAGCGCATATTTGGAACGATCTTTTAGGTAGGCATCGCCATATTTTGATTCTTCTTCGGGCTCAAACTTATTAAACACTTTTTCGACGTCGCGAATAAGTACATGCTCAGGGATAAAGTCGATGTGAGTATTCTTGCTAGCAAAGCCCTTAATTTGGGCGATTGGATAGGCACCGCCGCGACTGGCTGAAACACCTACTAAAAGCGCGGGCTTATAGGCCATTTCGCCATCTGTATAGTCCACTAGGTTAAAAAACGAGGGGTTGGCCATGCCGTTCCATTCTGGAGTTACCACCACGTAGGCTTCGGCAGCTGTAAGCGCGTCCTTAATTGGATTCCAAATCAACATGGTGTCGGGGTCTTCGTCCCACAACTTATCGAGTTCTAGCGGCAACTGTGAGACATGTAGATCTATCAAGTTAACAGTTTGACCGTCGTTGCCAATAGCCCCTTTAAACCACTTGGCGACCTTGAGTGACTCCGAATCCTTTCGCGAGTTAGCACAAATAACAGTAAGTTTCATAAGTAGATTATAGGTTACAACCCTTCGGCTTTCCAGATTTTGGGCTGTGTGCGCAGCCAGCGCAGGCCGTGTCCAATTTGTTCGTCAGTGTACTTATCAAAAAAATCAGTCATGCTCATCCAGGCTAATTGCTCGGCCTCGGCTGGGTCAAGCTTGGTTGGTTTGCCTAAAGGTTCGCAAATCACAAAGTTCAATCTAACCCCAACGTCTGGCAGGTCGCGTTTGGTTAGCAGCTTTTTGGCTTTAACTTTCATACCCACCTCTTCCATGGCCTCGCGCTCAGCGGTTTGGAACAAGCTTTCGCCTGGCTCTACAGTGCCCGAAGCAAAGGCCCAGGCGCCCGGCAGAACCTTTTTTTGCTTACTGCGCTGCACAAACAAGCATTTGCCGTCGCGCACCACCACATAGACTGCGTGATCTTCCATAGCTTTTAGTATAGCAAAAGCTTGCGCTGCAGATAAAACAGGCCTATAATCGGCCTGTCATCGCTCCGCCTACGGAAAGGAGAAGCCATGAGCGCAAGGCGACAGCCCTCCACCGGGGAGGGCGGCCTGAAAGGGCACCATGCGTACTTGGTATCTACTTCGGCGGGAGGATAAGGACGTTGTCTGGATCGTAGATGTCCCTTGGTGGGCGCCTCCGGTCCATATTGCGCTGTTACGGCTGGATGTGGCTACCCACCATTGGCTCTGTGGGGACCGCTGGCCCGGATGGGTCTGGCGGCTCCCTGGAGCTAATGGTCTGTACCATCTATTCTTCAGCCATCCTTTCCGCCGTAAGGCTACTCAGTTTCTTCAGGACTTCCCGGTTTCACCCGAAGAAGCAGCAGTACTTCGGGCCTTGGATCCTGAGTAGCACGATGACGACGGCCGGAGCGGGGTGCTCGCAAGAGCTCCCTGCGCCGGCCACGTCGTTTTAAATTGGTTTTCATATCTGTTGATCAGCTGTATAATGAACTTATGAGCAAATTATTGCGCGAGTATGATGAAGTTATTGAGGCGGTCATGGCCCAGGCTAAAAGCACCGGGCACTACGCCGTTATGCGCTTGCACCGCAAAGATTTTTACAATGTAGTATTTAAAAACGGTGCTATCGACAAACTAAGCATTGATGGCGATGTCGGCACCGGCATTTACGTGTTTACCAAATCGGGCCATGTAGCTTTTGGCTCTAGCAACGATCTTAGTCGAGAAAGTGTATTAGCCTTGGCCGCCGATCTTGCCAAGATAGCCGATGCCAATGAGGCAGCCGGTTTGGCCACAGCCGAGCAAGTTTACGAACTGGGTCCCCAAGAAAACCTTGGCCAAGACAAACTACACTACCAAACCTACGATGTCGCTCAGCTCGACCCTGCACTGATTGCTACCAATCTTGGTAAGTTCGAAGGTTTTGCTAAATCAATCGACCCCGGGGCTAGTACACTGCTGCAGTTCCATGCCGATATCGATACTTGGCGGGTAGTCCGTAGCGACGGCACCGATGTAGATTGGTGCGTGCCCAAAAGTCGCATGTACCTAACGCTCACAATTAAGAGTAAGAGCGGCACCGCCAGTGGACGCATACGCCTCATCGACAACTCACCCGAGCTAATGTTTGGCTCTATAGAACAACACAAAAAAGATGTTGGGGAACTGGTAGAACAAATGCGCAGTCAACTCGGTGCGCCGAGCATAGCAGCGGGTCATTATCCAATTTTGGTCGATGCTGATTTGGGCGGAATGGTAGCTCACGAAGCCTTGGGCCACCCAGCCGAATCGGATCTCGTGGCTAGTGGCGGTAGTGCGTTAGGTAATGAACAGAAAAAATTCATTGCTGGCACTATGGTTGCCGCTAAAGACGTAACAATCGAGGACCACGAAGATGAGCTGGCCCACGGCTTCCACCCCTACGGAGCCTTTGGCAATGCTCGCCAGCCAGTTACGATTATTAAAGATGGGGTTTTGAGTGAGTCGATTAGCGATGTGTTTACCGCCAGTAAAACTGGAGTAACCAATAAGAACTGCGAACGAAGCGAAGGCTATTATGCGCCGGCCATTCCACGCATGAGCAATACCTTTGTGAACATGACTAAGCTACAAGAGCTAGCCAACCCCGACCAAAAGGACTTGCTCGATCCAGAGACTCTGCAAGTAGAGCTCAAGAATGATGGCTTCTTTGCTAAACATCCCAAGGTAGTTTTGCTCCGTCAAATGACTGGTGGCGCCGTTAGTACCGCAACTGGCGACTTTATGTTTGGCACAGGGTTTGTTTATGAACTGAGCGAGCAAGGGGTGACTGCTTACAAGCCAGTTTCGTTCTCAGGTAATGTAGTAGAGGCGCTTAAGTCGCTAGAGTTTGGACTGGGCAAAGTACAAAAGAATGTAGCTGGTTTTTGTGGTAAATCTGAACAAGTTGCCCATGTAAACACCGGCGGCAATCAATTAATGTTTTTTGCACCAACTAATCAGGTGAGTATAGCCTAATGAGTTTTGCAGACAGCTTCGACCAACTACTAACCAAGCTCGATCGTGACGCTGAAGTTAAGGATTGGCAGCTATTTGCTCACCAAAACACCTCTCTCAAAGCTGGATTCTTACAAGATCAGCTTGGTATGATTTACCGCCCAATTCAAGAACATCACAATAGTGGTATTCAGTATTTGGTAGTTTTGCAGGATGGTCGAGTGGCGCAAGGCAATGCTAGCCCGGAGCGGCTCAAAGATATCAACCAGTTAGCTGTGTTTATTAAAAACTCGGCCACTAAATTGGCCACTGAGGCCCAGTTGGCACCCGTACAGTCCGCATTTAAGCCAACAAAGCTGGCAGACCAAGAGGTTATAGACATTATTGAAAGCCAGCCAGAAAAAATTACCGAGCTTGCCAAGAACTTCATGCAGACTCAGCTAAGTTATGGCCTTGATAACATTGAGGGGGAGGTAGAACTCAAGCATGCACGGCAAAGATTTGCAGGCTCTCAAGGTCTAGATATGAAATCTTCAGAAACACTTAATGAGTTTGGGGTGGAATACAATACTGAGATCGGAGCGAGCGAACGCGCCAATGGATTGGTGGATCAAACCGAACTCAGCAAGCTCCAGACGATTGCAGAGTATGCCAACGCCTTGCGAGGAGCCAAGGCCGAGATAAAATCCGGCACTTATCCGGTAGTATTTGAGCCTTATGGTGGCTTTGGCCTACTAGACTGTTATATTTTTAACAACATCCGTGGGGTATCAGTCGAGGCTGGCGTTACAAGATTTGATGCCCAAGACTTCAAGAAGCGTAAAAAAATAGCCAAAGATGACTTTAATTTGAGCGTTGACCAAACCATAGCAATGAAACCCGAGAGCTTTAACTTCACCAGCGAAGGTGTAGTGGCCCAAAAGTTCGATGTGATAAAAAATGGCTGCTTAACAGATCCAATCTGCAATTTGCAGTCGGCCAAGCAACTGGGCGTGCCACCTAGAGCCCTGGGGTCGCTTTCGAGAGCACAGATTGCTGCACAGAGTCTTGAAGATTACACCAAAAAGAACCCTAAGTTCATTTTATTACTTACACCCATGGGGATTCACACACTTAACGAAGTGATTGGCACCTACTCCCTGCCAGTGCCATCGGCACTTTATTTTGAAAATGGCAGCATTGTAGGCGCGGTAAACTGTGTAATTACTGGTGACTTTTTTGCTAAGCTTATGGATCCACAAACTAATTTTGTGCAGCTAGAAGCTTATCAAAAACCATCTCTTACATTTGAAACCGATGTAACAATTAAGTAGCTCGGCCAAGGGGGTGGGTCCACAGACCCACCCCCCTCAACCTAAAACCGAACTGCTTGGGGCTCAGGCTGCGTCAGCGAAAATCTCGTCGCGAACGCTCTTGTAGCCCCCGGGCATGCCGTCCTTGCTGAACACATACTGGAACAGCTGCTTTCGCCGCGCCCGGAACATGCCGGCACACTGCAGCAGGTAGTACTCCTGCTTGCGGTGTTCTCGCTCGCTGTACTTGTCGTGGTCGAGCTGTGAACGAGCCTTCTCGTAGTTGTCATGCCAGCTCATGAGCGTGGGGTCGTAGTGGGCACTGAAGTTGTGCAAGTCCTCCAGGTGGAGAATGCCCTCATGCGCCGCCGCGATCTGGCCGTTGCTGGGAATGACTCCCCCGGGGAAGATGTAGCGGTCGATCCATGGATCGCCCGCCTGAGTAGGGATTTCGTTGCCGATGGTGTGCAACAGCATGAGCCCGTTGTCGGCCAGGAGCTTGTTGGAGTCCTCGAAGAACTGGCGGTAGTTCTTGGGCCCAACATGCTCGAACATGCCTACGCTCACAATCCGATCGAAGCGCTGACGTCGCCGGCTGCGAGCAAAGCTGTGCGAATCGGTTTGCACCACACGCACGTTGCCCACACCTTCGTTCTTGATCCGGGCGTTGATGTAGGCAACTTGTTCTTCGGCCGGTGTAATGCCTACAACGGTGACGTTGTAGTGCTCAACGGCGTAGAACAAGAAGCTGCCCCACCCACAACCAATATCGAGAACGGTCATGGGCTTGCCGCTGCCCTTTCGAGGCAACTTGAGTTTCTGGCAAATCAGCTCGAGTTTGGCCCGCTGAGCCTCATCGAGCGTCATGCCCTCGCGGTACCAGTAGCCGCAGCTGTAAGCCATGGTTGGCCCCAGCATTGGCTCGTACAGGTCGTTGCCGATGTCATAGTGAGCCTTGGCGTTGGCTGCGGCTCGGCGACCGGCCTGCAGGTTCAGCAAGTGGTAGCGGGCGATCAGCCACAGCGAGGGCAAGTTGCGGCTTACCCGATCTTGGATGTTCGCCCTCAAAACCCGGCTGAACATCTCGGACAGATCCTCACAATCCCACCAGCCATCCATGTAGGCCTCACCCAGACCAAGGGATCCAGCGCTGAAGACCCGTTCGTACAGGTCTTCGTTGTGGACCACGATGTCCCAGGGCTGAGCAGGGGTGCGGGAACCAGGCCAGATCAATTTGACCCCGGTGCCACGTAGCAGCTTTTCGGCACGCTTGCGGAACTTCATTTGGCGTTCGGTTGTCATCCTGTCATTCCTTTTTGGTTTGTTCGGGTTTTTTGGCTTTTGCCTGGGCAATAGTATAACATTTTTCTATCTGTTGTACAGCTTAAGCATGTTTTGGTTTGGTAAAGGTTGGTAGGGCTTTTTGTGGCTGGGTTTCCTGGTAGGTTCCAAACAATCTGTCCATGAAAAAGAAATTAATGCCGTAGTTTACGGGCGCATAGTGGTGAATATCGTGCAGTTTAACTAACTTTTTGTACCAAGCAAAGCGCTGGAGCCAGGTGCGTTGCAAATGAAAGCTCTTATGAAACTTGCTAACCACAAAGGTGGCGTACAGCAAACCACCAGCTATCATTAGTAAGCTGTATTTGGGTGGAAACAACACATAAGCCAAGGCCATCAAAATTAGTGCCAACACATACCAGCTCCACGAGTTAGCGCTCTGATATTTCTGCTTTGCCGGCCTCAGAGCCTCAACTGGATAATCTTCTTGATGATGCACGATGTGACGAGCCCGTACCGACTCTCCTAGCCAACCTTGATGCTCGGCAAAACGGTGCCAAAAGTAACCACCCACCTCCACAAATAGAGGGCCAATAAATGTAAAACTAATAATTTGTAGCAAAATTGTCATAACTTTATTTTAACCTGATCAAGCGTTTAAACAAATGTTTGTTTACGCAAAAATGTTATATCTGCTGAAATGTACATAAACTTTTCTGTACATGCAAGCAACAGCAATATTCCACCGTGGCAAGACATTCGGGTATGGCAGCTTTCACTCTGTTTCTGCCCCATATAGTCTGGTGGCTAAAATGGTTCGCAACCAGACCGGTTGTGCTTTTTTTGTAAAATCATATGAAGATGGAACACACAGCCCGGCTGTGTTTGCACAGTGTCACATTTTGGCCAAATAAAAACCGCTCTAAATATTTGATCGTGTGAACCAGTAAACGGAATAATAGATAGGAATTATGCCAGTCATGTAGTTCACTAATTGCAAAGAAGCCCAGTATTACTAAGGCGTAGATAGTGCCCGGTAAAATGGGCGATCATAAGCCATAAGACAACAATCAACACGCTTGGCTGTAGCTGTTCCATCGATAGTTCATTATCACGAGCTGCTTTCGTATTAGCTTCTCCTTATCCACCAAAGCATAACTACTAAAAGTACAAGACCAAAAATCCCGGGCGAAAAGTGCAGATTAACAATACTGGCCTGTATTAGATAGCTTATGCCGGCCGCGATGATTACGACCAGTAGTACCGTTGTAGCTAGTCGCTTAGAACCTTCGGCGCTAATACTTTTTTGAAGGCTTTTCAGTTCTGATTGGTTGACTCGCACGCTTATCTCGCCGCTAGCCAGCCGCTCAAGCAATGTGCCGACCAGCTGCGGCAAAGACCTGGCAAAGTAGGCCAGCGACAAGCTTTGACTGCTAATTAGACGTTTCAGTTTCGCCGGATTCAGTTCTGCCTTGATGATACTTTGGGCGTAAGGCTTAAGCTGGACGGCGATATCAAACTCTGGATCAAGCGATCGTCCCATGGCTTCGGTGGTGAGCAGAGCCTTACCAAGATAAGCAAAAGATGACGGAAAATAAACCTGGTGTCTGCGGCCACTTTCGATAATGCGATAAAAGGTATTCGCCAGGTTTACTTTTTTGAGCTTGATACCATACCACTCGTGCAAAATGTCGTCAATATCGTGCTCTAGCGACGGCAGATCGGTAGCTTCTTTGGTATCGGCCAAGCACAGTAAATGACTGATGGCCGACTCGGAATCCTGATCGAGAAAACTTATAAAAAATGAAGCCAACCCCAGCCGGTCTTTGAGTGTCAGACGGCCGGCCATACCGTAGTCTATAAAGGCAAAAACTCCGTGCGGCAGTGCAAAATAGTTACCGGGGTGCGGATCGGCATGAAAAAACCCTTCAACAAATACCTGCTTGAGCAACGCCTTAACGCCGTTCTGAGCTAAAACCGTTTTATCAATGCCGGCTTTTGCCAGCGCCCTGTCGTTATCCAGCCGTACCCCCTCTATTAGTTCCATGGTTAGCACCCGCGACGAAGAATAATCCGCGAACACTGCCGCTACTTTAACAGTGGGATCACCCTCGAACATCAGCGCAAAACGTTTGGCATGGATCGCCTCTGTTGTAAAATCCAGTTCGCGAGCAATAGTATCAGCGAATTCGTCCACCAGGCCAGACAGACGATAGGCTCGCCACTCCGGCTGCCGTTTTTCGGCCTGACCAGCTAGCTTGGTCAAAATTCTAATATCCTTTTGGATAAGCTTCTTGATACCGGGGCGCTGAATTTTAACCGCTACACGCGTCCCGTCAGGCAACACTGCCTTGTGCACCTGCGCCAGTGAGCCGGCCGCCAATGATTGGTGCTCAAATTCCTTGAACAGTTGGCTGATTGGCTGGCCTAGCTCCGCCTCAATGACAGCCTTAGCTTCTTCGTATGGTACTGGCGGTACCTGGCTGGTGAGTTTAGACAGCTCGGTGGCAACATCTGATGGTACAATATCTGGGCGTAGACTCAAAACCTGACCCAGTTTTACAAAAGTTGGACCTAGCTTAATGAGCGCCAGTCGCAGCCGGACGGGCAGTTCGGCGGCGCTGGGCTGACGCACCCAATGCCCGCGGCAGAATTTGACAAAACACCTAATCCGACATTCTAGCGTTACCGCCCAGGAAAGATTCAACTTACTCACCAAAAACGCAAAACCTTCTTCAAAAAGAGTCGAAGCAATAACACGCAAGCGGTTTAAATCACTGGCGGTTTTTCGGCCTAAGAAATCGTTAACTGACACTTTCATAACCTCCTGACTTACCGCGACATAAAACCACTTGCCACAACTTTACATTTAGCGCCCGAAAGACGTCGGCGCCGGCCAACAGGCAGTATCGCCACATACGGTAGAGCCGTTCGTCATAAGTTTTCTCAAGGTTAGACCAGGCTGACTCTAACCGATGATGCCAAGCTCGAAGTGCCGTATCGTAGCCCACACCAAAATTATGCCGGTCTTCGATGGCGGACATCTTCTCAACGACAGTTGCCAAATTGTGCCTTCCAGGAATTATGCCGCCAGGGAAAGTGTAGCGTTCAATCCACGGATCAACTTCAGAGGTTTTAAGGTTGTAGCCAATAGTATGCAGCAGAAGCACCTTAGCCGGTTTCATGACCCTGTCCACAACTTTCATGAGCGCAGTGTAATTACTGGTTCTAGCATGTTCGACCATACCGAGTGAAACAACATGGTCAAAACTACCCGAAGCCTGCCGATAGTCTTGGAGGACAAAAGTCACAGGCAAATGTTTGAGCTTGCGGCAGTCGGGAGTTACCTGCTCCTTCGACACAGTCATAACAGTTACACGAGCACCGTGTTTTTCGGCAACATAGCCGCCAAAACTGACTTTGTTTGTTAAGTTGACACTTACGTACAACGCCAGGGTAGGCCATAAAGCGCGGTGCCCAACATGATTTTTTATAAGCCTAAAAATCAGATCGTTAATGCGTTCGCTATCCCACCAGCCGTCCGTGTAGGCCTCGCCAAAGCCCAGGGATCTGTAGAGCAACACTCGGTAATACAAGCGTTCATCATGTACCTGGATGTCATGAGACCGATTGCCGTTAATTTGAATTCTGGTCGGTGCTAGTAGTTTCTCAATTTGCTGGCAAGCTAAACACATCTGTTCATCACCCTTCTTTCAACAGGCCAGTAGCATAGTCTGAAAAACACGAATACCGGCGGCGTGGCCAGTAAATCCAACTCTTTTAAGAAGACCCCGAAGACATAAGCCAAGCGAGTATCAGCTGGCCGGCTCAAGAAATATTTTGGAGTTAGCGACATATCGGACATGATTCCTCCAGATCAAAACCGTACCTCCAGGTAGTCAGGGCTTTCTTAAGTGGTAAGAATCTTAGGTAAAGCCGCAGGTCAGCCAAGCGACGCAGCAGCCAGCCTGGGCGACCATAGATTTTAGTCCTACCCCAAAGCACCGCAGACCAACCTGGCCCAGCCGGGATAGCATAGATCGGCTTGGCCGGCTGGTAAGGCAGCCGTGTTTTGTGCTTCAGTTGCCGTTTGAGATTGGTGGTTACAAGGTTAGCGTCGTGAATGGCGGTTTGAGCCATGCCACTAAACTGGGTCGCGGCACTATCACCAATCACATATACCCCCGGCATAGCCTCCAGGTATTCGTTAACCACCACCTTGCCGCTCTTATCAAGCTTGAATGCGTTGGGGTTTTGGGCAAAAAATGGATTATTGGCTATGCCGGCTGTCCAGATAACCGTATGCGACTCAATATCGCCCCGGAGCAGTTTTATCTGGTCGGCGGACTCACTTTTTACCAGTGTTTTCAGGTGCAACTTTACTCTCAGGCGCTGCAATCGTCGCTCGATCTGGTTGGTAAAGCTTTCTGGCAAACTGGGTAGCACACGCGGACTGGCCTCAACCAGATCGACACTAAATTTTGTATTAATACCATGGCGACGGCGCACATGATTAAGATAGCCAACCAGTTCACCTGCCAGCTCAACACCGGTGGCTCCGCCGCCAATGACTACGTAGCTACGCTCAGCGCGGTGCCCAGCAACCAAATCCTCGTGCAGGTGGCGTTTTAGCTCCAAAGCTTCTTGGATCGTTTTGATGCCGTAAGAGTAATCGCGCAAGCCCTTGATGCCAAAGTACTGTGTCACCGCCCCCGTAGCCAAAATCAGGGCGTCATACCGAAAGACTGATCCGGACTTGCCGGTCACAGACTTTTTTTGGTGATCTAGGCTCACGATTTCGTCCTCAACCACTTCAAGATTGTTGTCACTGGCAAAGAAGTCGGCCAACGGTATGGCAACTTCGAGTGGCGAGCGCCCGGTAGCCGAACGATAAAGAGCAGGGTGATACTCAAAGTAGCTCTGTTTGGAAACAAGGGTAACATCAAACCCCGGCCGCCTAGCCAAATTGAGAGCCGCCCGCACTCCGCCGAAGCCACCGCCAACAATTACAACCTTCACGTTAAAACCTCCTGCGCATATGAGCCTCGGAGTATTCCCAGGCCGCATCTGTTTTCTTATGTGGATTAAAAATATTGTGCGGGTCAAAAAGCTGTTTAACGGACTTGAACAGCGACATCATCTCTGGCTTATACATACGCGGCAGGAATGGTCCGCGTATTAAGCCGTCGTTGTGTTCGCCAGACAAAGACCCGCCGTAGTGAAGTACTAAGTCGGTAACCTCCTTCAGTACTTTTGGGATCTTGTCTCGCTCCCGCTTATCCGCCAGATCCATCAGCGGAATGATGTGAAAATTGCCATCGCCCATGTGTCCAGCAATAGTGTAAAGCAGTTTGTAGCGCTCCAGAATTTCTATCAGCCGCGGCAAAAACTCCGGCAAGCAAGCCGGCGGCACAACCAAATCATCAATAAACGGCGCGGTGTGTTTGCGCTTAATGTTTTTACGCAGCAGGTTAAAGCTTTCGCGGCGCATAATCCAGAATTTTTCTTCGTGGCGGCGATCCTCGGCCGCTTGGCTATCGATATTATAGGCCGTCAGACGATTGGCTACCGAGCGTAATTTCGTGTCAATTTGGGCTTGAGTTTTACCCTCAAATTCGATCAGCAAGATGACCTTGGGCAGATGAAATATATGACGCAGCAGCTTTCCAAGCACTGGGATAAAACTCAGTCCCAACCAGATAAACCGCCGCCAGCCCAGGGTTTTGCGAAAGCTCAGAAAAAATCTAAAGGCAAATTTTAAGGTGTGGTCATCAAAAGATTCCAGGCTGGTTGGCCGTAACTCCAACAGCGAGTTAATAACTTCGCCTAGTCGCTCCAGTGATGGCAAAAAGGCGACTTGCATGCCCGAAAGAGGCTGAGACGGCACCAGCTTAAGGGTAGCTTCGGTTATAAGACCCAGCGTGCCTTGCGAGCCGGTAATGAGCTTGGTTAAATCGAAAGTTTTGCCGTCCCAGACATCCCACAGGTTGTAGCCGGTCGAGTTTTTACTAACCCGAGGTTTGGATGCGGACAAGAGTTCGGCATGGGTCGTTACCATTTTATGCACGCTTCTGAAAATATCCCCTTCGAGACCTGGCTCGGCTAGCTTTTTTTGCAGCTCAACCCCACCTAGCGGCTTAATAGTGTGCTCCTTGCCGTCGTGTAGAACAATTTTAACTTCCGAAACATAGCGGTCAGTCTTGCCATAGGTTAAAGATTTCTCACCGCCGGCATTGTTGGCTACCATGCCGCCGACCATGCAAATCTCACGTGATGCCGGATATGAAGGCATTAGCAAGCCACGCGCCAGCGTCACCGGCTCCAAATCGTGATAGTAAACACCTGGTTGGGTTAATATTTTACTCCCTTGCACATTACCAAAGTGGTTCATATAACGTTCAAACGCCACAATAATTGAATCATTAATAGCACCGCCAGACATATCCGTGCCGCCACTGCGGGCGGTTAGAGACAATGAGGGGTCGGCGGTTTTATGGCGGTTAACAAATTCCACCAGTTGGCAAACATCGCGGGCGTTTTTCGGGAAGACCACCAGGCGCGGCCTAACTTCAAACAAGCTAGTGTCGTGACTATAAAAGCTGAGGGTTTTTTGGCCGGCCTCCACATCTCCCTTGATAATCTTTTTGAGTGAATCGGCGTGATCGAGCGCCATACGTTTACGTGGCCTTTCGTGACTGACTTGGCGCGGCGTGGTAAACTGCTAAGGCTACGATACCAAGATGAAATATGGTTTCTGAAGTCCAAATTCCTTGGGCGATAATTACGCCCACAATCCATAGTCCAGCCCAAAGACCAACCAGGCGCGGCCACTTACCGCTGAGGATGAGCACAAACAAGACCAAATCATTCACACCGATCAATTTTACAAACAAGGCGGGGTCAATGAGTTGGGGTAACATTGGTAATTTGGCGACCAATTCCCTAAACTCACCGGGAGCCACAAACGCTTGTACAGCACTTGAGAGAAAGATTAGACCAAAGCCCAAACGAAATAGTAATTTTTTTTGCATAGCGCGTTTCATGTTGCTCACTTTCTTATTTCTTGTTTATATATTTCCAAAGCGCGACTATGCCTAGAACCAACAGCGCAATAACCAGCACGTAAGTTAGCCAAGCGAACAGCATCATGCCACCGTTGCTGCTGCCACTCATCATGTTATAGTCCATCATTACTAAATCCTCCTTCATTCATTTTATACCCAAGCGTTAGCGTTTCATAGGGTTCTCCTTGCCCCCGGGTTGTTACGCTGCGCTGCGACCTCCCGGCCAAAAAGCTGATACCGAAGCCGCGTAAGTTTTATAGACCCTACCAAACTGACTAAGCATTTCTTTCTCCTCAGTTTTAGCTAATTTGTCATACATATACACGAGTAGCGGAAACAAAATAAGCGTCGGGATAGTCGGCCATTGTAGCAAGAAGCCGATCATTATAAGGACGAATCCAACGTACTGCGGATGGCGCACCTTAGCGTACAAGCCTGTTGTGGCTAGCATGCCAGCTCGCTGGGCTTTGTACAGAACGCTCCAAGCTGAAGCCAATATCCAGAAACCACCAAAAATAGCGGTAATGCTGAGGATGTGCAACAAATTAAGATGGGGGTCGCCAGGCAGGTTAAAAACCGTCTGCCACAAATGCCCCATGTTGTGCGAATACAGATCCATGCCGGGAAAGCGGCTACTCAGCCAGCCCGAAAGCAGGTAGATGGTCAACGGAAAGCCATACATCTCGGTAAACAGCGCCAATATGAAAGCCGAGAACGCCCCGAGCGAGCGCCAATCACGCTTAGTTCTAGGCTTGGTGAAACTAAACGCAAAGATAACGAATATAGCTGCGTTGAGAATCACCAGCCACCATAAATTATAAGCCTGCGATTCCATTAGCTTTCGCCTTTCTGGGCTCCACGAAGCCCTGCTGCTGTGTGCATGCGGCAGTGCCGGTTATGCTGGCCTGCTTCTTCGCGCACCAACTTTCCATCTTCGATAGTTATAACCCGCTTGGCAACAGCCTTAAGTCGTTCGTCGTGACTCACTATAATCACAGCGCGGTTTTCGCGGCAAGCGATCTCACACAACATAACCATAACATTGACCCCCGTTTTTTTATCTAGATTAGCAGTCGGCTCATCGGCCAGAATAACTTTGGGATCATTGGCCAGTGCCCGGGCAACGGCCACCCGCTGCTTCTCGCCACCGGACAAGTCTTTAGGTAAATTACGTAACTGCGAACCAAGCCCGAGCTTTTCTAGCGAAGCGCGCGCTTTGCACCTGGCTTGCTTTTGAGACAAGCCGGCAACCAACAAAGGCAGCATCACGTTTTTCTCGGCGCTAAGCGCCGAGAGCAAATTAAACGATTGGAATATAAACCCAAATTCTTTCAGCCTCAGATCAGCTAACTGGCCAGGCTTCAGCGAGCCCAGGCCTTGACCCTCCACCCGTACATCGCCGTCTG
The DNA here is from genome assembly GCA_016191105.1 of Candidatus Saccharibacteria bacterium. Taxonomy (NCBI): domain Bacteria; phylum Candidatus Saccharimonadota; species Candidatus Saccharimonadota bacterium. The sequence continues at coordinate 25,701 of JACPPH010000004.1, read as the reverse complement.
TCGGACTCATCAGCGCACCGACCATTGAAATAAGCGTAGTCTTACCAGAACCCGAAGGCCCCATGATTAGTACGATGTCACCCGGCTTAATTTGCAGTGACACGTTTTGCACGGCCTTAACAGCCGTATGGCCGCTACCGAATATTTTACTGATATTTTTAACGCTTACGATACTCATGACCGAAATACCTCCGCCGGATCAATTTGATTCAGCCGCCGCAGCGGAATGTACGAAGATGCGATCGCTATCACCACCGTTATCCCAAATATCCAGGCTATGTCTAAAGGCCGCAGCTGAGTCACAAACTGTGGAACAGCGCTAACGATTAACGGGTTTAAGGCATAGGCCAGAGCAGCTCCCAATATAAAACCCAGCGTTGCCGCAATTAACGCTTGTTCGATCACAACGGCATATAGCTGACGGTTTTTCAGCCCGATGGCTTTTAAAACGCCGTACTCTTTGGCTTTTTCGATGGTAGACGTGAATATGGTCAGACCAATAACCGCCAAGCCGATCAGTGCTCCAAGTACGACCAGGGCGCCGAAGACCGGCGTAACGATATCTCTAATTAGGTTTATGTTAACCTGCACGAAGTGATCCTTGATATGGGCATTGACGCCGGGGATTTGACTGTTGATCGCGGCTTGAACTTTTTGCACATCAGCACCTGGAGTTACAGAGACCAGCCAATAGTTTGTGGTGGTTGGCAAGGCGTATACCGCGCTGGCATCAGTTTTATTTATAAACGCAAATGAAGTGCTTAATATAAAAGTGCCTTCGGATAAACCAACAACCTTTAATTTTTTGTCCGCGAATGTAATACTGTCGCCAATCTTGATCTTGTTGGACTTAGCGACAATACGGTCAATAACAATCTCGCCGCTGCCCGGAGTCGTCTGGCCTTCACCGACCTTCAGCGGTTTCCCGGCGTCAGTCGAAGAATCGTAGGCAATCATGTAAAACGCCAGGTCTTTGCCATTTACATTTGTCGTTATGTTTTGCATGCCGAATGGACGAGCACTAGCTACGCCATCAATTTTTTCTAGCCGTTCCCCTAGTGTCGGCGGCAAAAAAGACGGATCCATGATATTCCCAGTGTTGGCACTGGCCACCCACAAGTCCGTTGACACTAACCCGAGATACTGACCGAGAATATTGCTAAAACCCGCATTCAGGCCTTGTAACATTATCATCAGCAACACGCTGAAGGCTACGCCACCTACGCTTATGGCCAGTCGGGTTTTTTCTTGGAACAGGTTTTTTCTTGCCAACAGAAACATTATTTGCCCCCCTCGTGTCCTTGGTGGGGTGGTTTTGCGCTTGGATTGTTGCGCGACGCAGACGATGAATCTTCTAGACCTTTGCCATGCCCACCGTGCATCCCCATATGGAGTAGCAAGAATGCCAACAACAGAACTACTGGCAGAGCTGAGCGGACATGGGCATTATGCTCGGTTATGAGATAGTAGGCCGCTATAATGCTTAAAATCACGAATGGTACGGCTACTTTTGGCTGTTTGTAGAGTGTTTTTATCCGCATGGTCTTCCTCCTAAATCTCAACGAGTTGGCGCTCGGCTCGCTTTAATAGCACCGCGTTAGTGGCGACAAATATGGACGATACGGACATCAGCAGTGCTGCGAACTCCGGTCGCAAGTAAATACCATACGCCGGGTATAAAATGCCGGCGGCTATCGGAATGGCCGCTAAGTTATAGACGCTGGCCCAGCCGAGGTTTTGTTTCATTTTGCGCACCGTCGCTTTGCTTAGACGAATGGCTCGCAGGATATCGGCCGGGTCAGATTTCATCAGCACAATTTTGGCTGTTTCGATGGCTACATCAGTACCCGCGCCAATGGCAATGCCGATGTCCGCTTGGGCTAGTGCTGGAGCATCATTCACACCATCGCCAACCATGGCAGTAAACTTGCCCTCTTTCTGCAGCTTTTTTACGTAGTTGGCTTTGTCTTCAGGCAGGACTTCGGCGAATACCCGCTTAATGCCCAGTTGCCTAGCGATAATATCCGCTGTCTGGCGATTATCTCCGGTGATCATGACGACTTCCAGACCAAGACGCGTCATGGCTTCAATGGCTTTTTTGGCAGTTGGCTTGGCCGGATCGGAGGCTGCCAGAACGCCAGCAGCCTGTCCGTTAATGGCAGCGATTATGAGAGTTTTTCCGTTTTTGAGTAACCGATCAATATCATTATTTAAAGGTTTAAGATCCACGTTGCGATCATTCATTAGTTTAGCGGTGCCAACCAGCACTTTCTTGCCCTCCACGGTCGCCTCAACACCGTGGCCGGATATGTTGTTAAAACCGCTCAGCCCGCTCGGCAGCTTAAGTTTGCGACGGGCGGCTTCATCTAGCACAGCCTGAGCCAGCGGGTGGCTGGAGCCACTCTCGGCGGCAGCCACCAGTCTGATAAACTCACTCTCCTGTATAGCTTTGGCGGTAACAATATCCGTAACCCGCGGCTTGCCTTCAGTAAGCGTACCGGTTTTGTCCAGCACTATCGCCTCGATTTTGGAAGCCTGTTCGAGCGTGGTGGCATCTTTAATGAGAATGTTGTGCTTTGCGCCGAGGCCAGTGCCCACAGCTACGGCTGTCGGCGTGGCCAGCCCCAGAGCGTCTGGGCAAGCAATGACCACCGTTGAGATGGCAAAGGTCAGCGCGCTCAGCCAGTATTCACCAGCAAGTACAGACCAGACAAAGAATGTCAGCAGCCCGGCACCCACCGCTATGACCACTAGGTAACCGGCAAATTTGTCGGCAATTCTTTGTCCTGGTGCTTTTGAATTCTGGGCGTTTTCCACCATCTTCACAATTTGCGCCAGCGCCGTGTCACTGCCCACCTTTACGGCTTTGAACTGCAAGGTACCTGAACCGTTGATCGAGCCACCAATGACATTGTCGCCTGGTCCCTTGGTAACCGGCACTGATTCTCCGGTCACCAGCGCCTCGTCGATAGCGGATTCTCCCCGCACGACCTCACCGTCAACCGGTACTTTGTCGCCGGGTTTTAGTACAACCGTGTCGCCAACCACAACTTCACTGGTTGGAACCAGTGATTCCACGCCTTTGCGTAACACCCTGGCTTGGGGCGGCACCAGGTTAAACAAGGCCTGCAAGGCGTCGGTGGTGCCGCGCCGCGATTTCATTTCCATCCAGTGCCCGAACAGTACGAACGTGATTAACAACGCCGCTGCTTCATAGTAGGAGTCGGAACTTCCGCGCAGTGTAAGCAGGACGCTGGCAAAGTACGCGGCCGAGATGCCGACAGCGATCAGCACGGCCATATTCAGAGTTTTGGCCAGCAATGCCTTGTATGTCGAGTAAATGAAGATCCAGCCGGAGTAAAAAAATACTGGGGTTGTCAGAATTAGCAGTAGCCACGGCGCGGCGATCGGTTCAGGCAAATTTAGACCGAGAAAGTTTTTACCCAAAGGCGAGTAGGCGATAATCGGTAGTGATAAAACAAGCGCAAAGAAAAATTTATTACGGATATCAAGTTCCATGGCTTTGGCCATTTCGCGCCCGGCTAGACCGGTATGCTCCATGCCCATAGTCATGCTCATGCTCATCTTGAATTTTTGCAACAGGCTGGCTTTGCCCTCTTTCATCATGTGCGCATGGTGATCGTGACCGCCGTGTGCCATGGTTTGTAAATCTTGGTTGCTCATATGCTGATCCTCGTTACTTGTTATCTGCTTAAGTTTAGCCCGCATAGCGCTCGGGTGCGTTATCAAAGTGCTCCTTGCAATGCAATGAGCAGAAGTAATAGGTCTCCCCGTTGTAGTCGCTTCTCAGCATTTTGCCCCTAACGGGTATTTCCATACCACAGACCACGTCTATGGCATAGGTCGGCATGGTTTCATCGTGCATGGCATCTTCTAGCATAATTTTTCTCCCTTACAGCCTTAACTATATAATTTTATCAGACCACTGCGCAGTGATGAAAGATGCCAACTAGCTGGAATCCAGATCACAAGCTAGACCCATCGAGATAACAATAATTCGCAGATGGCCGCGGAATCTCTGTTAAAATACAAGTAGGCAATGTATATGCGTGAGAAAGCAAAACAATACGAGAAGCATTACGGAGAGAGTAAATTTGTCAATGCCTCTGTGCAGGGTGTTCTTAATTACGTAGACAATCATTCCAAATACCACAACGTAGACGACTCTGTGCTGCATGTATCTTTCGGTTTTACACCACCGAAAAAAAGTGGCTGGATCAGGTTACTCTTTAGCATAATATATGGAAAGATGTGCGCTCAGTAAATGATCAGGAGTACACACCATTACTTCTCAAAACATAATCTACCGAAAACGTGAGGACTTGAGATATAGACAGTGAAATTCAAACTAAAGTAGAGCATTTTTTTAAGCAGTATCAGAACAGAAAATACCGCAAAGGCGAAGTTTTGGTCCGGGCAGATGAGAATCCGCCAGGTGTGTTTTACCTGGCCAGCGGCACAGTCCGCCAATACGACATCACCGAACAAGGGACGGTTATTATCGTTAATATATTCAAGCCACCAGCTTTCTTTCCGATGTCCTGGGCTATAAATCAAACTGAGAATAGCTATTTTTTTGAAGCCATGGAGCCGGTAGAGTTGTGGCTGGCGCCCAGAGAAGATATGGTGAATTTTACCCGCGACAATCCTGACGTAGCATTCAACCTGTTAAGCCGTCTTTATCGTGGTACCGATGGGCTTTTGCTAAAAATGGCTCACTTAATGGGTGCCAGTGCGCGCAGTCGGCTAATGTTAGAACTGATTATAGCCGCCAAACGCTTTGGTAAGCCGTCGCCGAAGGGTGAAATTAAGTTGAACATCACGGCTGGAGAATTAGCCGCACAAACTGGACTTACCCGCGAAACAGTAAGTAGAGAGCTGCAAAAGCTCAAGGCTGAAAAATTAGTTAGGGTTTCTTTTGGTATTATTGTTATCTCCAATCTTACCGCCCTTGAAGAGGCGCACGGTTTAGGAGTTCAGGGAGCCATTTGACAGTCCTCGGGCGGGCTAAGCTACAAAACGAGTCTTTAAAACAATAATAAGGTTCTGACAGGCCCTTTTTGCCTATTTTGTTGTCGTTAGACTCCGAAAAAATTCCACCGCAGTGGATAGCGGCTATCGCCTCCTTCGCTCACCCGTGCCCGAAGTAAACTCTGCGGGTAAGTTTCGCTACGCCTAGGCCTGCGCTACGCAATACTTTGGTTCTCACACATCATCAGTAGCAAATGCCCGAGACAAGTTCGGACATTTGCTACTGGCGGAGAGGGTGGGATTCGAACCCACGAGACCCGTGAAGGCCTATCGCTTTTCGAGAGCGACCAGTTCAACCACTCCTGCACCTCTCCACGTCCAGCTATTGCTTCAACTTTCTCATCAAAAACACGTTTTGCTGTTCCAGTATCCACAAGTAGCTATCCTCTTCGATTCAACAAATAGCAATTCTTGCTCTTGCCAAATCGTATTTAAGCCACAAAGCACGATGTTATTATACCAATATTAACCTGATATAATAAGTTATTATGCCTAAGCAAAGTGCTGGAATATTACTGTATCGCCGGGTCGGCCAAGAGGTCGAAGTATTGCTGGTTCATCCCGGCGGTCCTTTTTGGGCTCGCAAAGATGCTGGCGTGTGGAGCATGCCCAAGGGTGAATATAGCGATGAGGATGGCCTAGAGGCCGCCAAACGTGAGTTTCGTGAGGAACTAGGCGTTGATACTACTTACGCTAATTACCAGGCGCTTGGCGAGGCTAAGCTCAAAAGTGGCAAGATCATTTCGGCTTGGGCCGTCGAAGGCGACTTAGATGTTAGCAAAATCAAAAGCAATACATTTGAGATGGAATGGCCGCCACGTTCAGGCAGCAGGCAAGAATTCCCAGAGATCGATAAGGCCGAATGGTTCGATTTGCCAACAGCTAAAGACAAACTCAATCCAGCCCAAGTGGTGTTTTTAGAAGAGCTAGCCAAACAGCTGGAGCTAGATATTCCAAAAGCTCCACAGCAAGATTCATTGTTCTAAAGTTCTTGGCCAAACTGTCAAACTAGTTAATAGCTCGGGCAAGAAGCTGTGCCTGGACACGGGGTGCCCAGGCACAGCTAGCTTCCTGTGCACAGTTCGGGTTTCAGCCGTCACGCCGCCCTGGCAGTACCCTGCCGATCAAAGTCAACGAGGAACGAGCTCACCTCGATCAACGCGATCACTGCCTCGGCCAGATCCCTGAAGTCGCTTTCTTCCGCGTGGAGTTCAACTCCTTGCGGTGTTACGACCCGGAAGTGCCAATCAAAGCAGACTTCGCAGTGGGCACTGCGGACGAAACCCAGCTCGTGCAGAGCCGGTACCTCGGATATGAGTACAAACACCGAGAAGTCTCCGGCACCCCCGTGCCGGTGCTGCTCAATGTCGTCTCTGGATGTAAGTATGATGTTGGTACAAACAATACCTCCGGATAGGGTGATAGGGTCACCGTAAGTATACGCCCTAAATTATTGCCAATGCAAAGAGCCGCGAACATTACTTCGCGACCCTGATGGCGAGAGATCATCGATGCCCCTCGCCAATGTTGCTTTGAGCTCGAGTTGCTCTCAGCTTGAAGCAGAACTGGCCTCAGCCATCTTTTCTGCCTTGGTCTTCATGCCCGACTTGCGACTGCCGTCGGGATTGAAGACTTCTTTCGGAAAAAGCCCAGGGTAGGTCTTGTTGAAGTCGACCGAATCCGCCGGCAACAACCCCACATATGGATAGTTGTCCAGCAGGTCTTGGTACTTCTTGGCTCTTTTCTGCTCGTATGTCAGGACGTCTTGCCGCCCCTCTTTTTCCTTCTCAGCGATTGCCGCAGCAATCTCGCTGGTCGTTTGCGCCTGCCCAGTCGCCGTGTCCCCCACGATTTCCTCCGTTTCTTTGTTTTTAGTCGTGTGTGGACAATCAAATCGTACCACCACCAAAACAATTATCAAGCATAAAATTATAACATTGACTTTCTAAACCTTTTATTGTAATATCTAGCACATTCGTGAGATGATCTGAAGCTTACGCTTTTGATGATTTCATGGGTTCTTTGCAGTTTACGTTTCTACTCAACCTCGACTCCACAAGGAGACCGCAATGACTTTCTATGCCGATTCTCTTGCATTTCTCAACCTTCCCATGCAGCCGCCTATCGCCGTACCCGAACTGCCGCAGCATCTCAACCTCGCAATCTGCACGGCTGCCATCCCGGTTGGACTGAACTTCGGGCAGACCCTCGAGAGCGTCCATGACTTTCGCTTGTGCATCGAGAAACAAGATCACTTGCAGCTCATCTTGAGCCAGGGAGATCTTCGATATCTCAGCCGAGTAAGCGGCGTTACGGGCGTGGTGCTCAGCTTGCAGAACATGCCCACGCCTGACAACGGCATCGCCAATGGTCTCAAGCAGTTCTACGACGCAGGTGTGCGAGTCCTCACGCCATGCTACGAAGACACCAACAATTTCGGTGGTGGGTTTCTGACACCCCAGCAGCCCCTCACAGAAGAGGGCTGGCACTTGATCGAGCAGAGCGCTCAGCTGGGCATGATCATCGACCTCAGCCATGTGGGGCTGATGAGCGCCCAAAGCGTTCTGCACTTCGGAGAGTTGCGACACAACTCCGACTGCAAGCCGAAGCTCATGGCCAGCCACGGCGGTATTGCCGACATCTTTGCCGGCACCACCGATCCGGCGCGCCCTCGCAACCTGCCGCTCGACTTGCTCAAGCGACTAGTAGCCGTCGGTGGCCTAGTGGGCATCTACACCCTCACCTTCGGGCTGGATGAGTCTCACGATGGCATCGGCCCATTCCTGTGGCATCTGAGCAAGGCTGTCCGCGAGCTCGGTTCCGCCAATGTGTGCATCGGCAGCGACGCCGTCTATCACGAAGTCGACACCGGGGCGCAAGCTGTGCAGTTCGAGAAGATGCGTGCCAAGCTCGACCCCACTGGTGTGAAAGGCTCCCGCAGCCCTGACACCATGCCGCAGTTCAACACAGTCGAGCGCATGCCCCGCATCAAGACCAGTCTCGTGGCGGCTCACCTTGGACCAGCGGAAGTGCGAGAAGACATCCTTGGCGAGTCACTTCGCCGGTGGCTTCTCGCCAACCTGCCCGAGTAGAGCTCAGCCCGCCTACTGCAATACCACAACCCCGCTCCGAGAGGATCCCGTCCCCTTGGGGCGGGGTTCTCTCGTTTATAGGCTTATATGGCAACTAATCAATTTGTAGCTGTTCAACCGGAGCTAGCTCATCGGTCAAAACCATTCCGCCACCTCGCAAACTAAGCTTTCGATTAAGCAGCTGCTTTATAAACGCATCTTCGGTCGGGCTCGGTGCCGTAGTCTGTTTTTGGGCAACAAGAATATAGTTAGCCTTTCCTTCGGTGTAAGCCAACTCTGGTGCCCGATAAACTTTTAGACTTACAAAGACCGACTGGTATGTCTGGGCAACTGCATTCAAAAACTGCTGTTTGGTAGGATTGTTTTGGCTTATAACATTTGCTACCACAATTCCGTCGTCGGCCAGCACCCGACTCATCTGCTCAACCATTTGCCTAGTAACCAGCTGAAATGGAATCGAAGTATTGTTATAAGCATCTACGAAGATTACGTTGTAACTTTTGTCTGCGGCTGCCCGCAAGAACACCCGGCCGTCTTGGCTCACCAGATCTATATTTGGTCTCGGTGCAAAATCAAAGTACTGTGTCGCAATCTGCTGCAAAGCCGGGTCTATTTCTACTACGTCTATCTGAGAGTTGGGGTTTTGAGCCGCAAAATGACTAGCATATATACTGGCTCCCCCGCCTATGAGAGCTGCCCGCTTGGGCTGCAACCACAGTTTGTAAATATCAAAAGCCTTGGCATAGTCAAATATGAGCTCCCCGGGCTTTGCTGGGTCAATACCCGACTGAGCAGACCGCAGATCGGTCTGTAAGATCCTAGCTTTGCTATTTTTGTAGTTAATATTACTCACAATATAGCGGCTGTAAGCTGTATCGACGTCGGCCAGGATTTCAAAGCCGGCTTGCTTAAAGCTTGGCGGTCGTAACAACAATACTAGAGCTGTTACCAGCAAGATAGTTCTACAAAGCAATAGGCTTTTCGTGTCAACCAAAAAAGTATTGAGTATGCAAAGCAGTGCCATTGCTATCAGTAGTCTCGTACTACCAACCAGGCCAAACAATACATAACCAGTCAAAAATACACCCACAATACTGCCCACGGTACCAGCTGCAAAGATATTGCCAACAGTTTCGCCAGTAAGGCTAACCCTATGAAGTTCTAGGCGGGCAATAAATGGGCTAACCATACCCAAAAACACATTGGCTGGCGCGAAAAGCAGCAGCGCAGCCACCAAAGATTGCACCCTAACCTCTCCACCCAACAAACCTACGCTCCAACCAAGTACAGCACGCTGGACAACTACTGATACCAGCAGCAAAGAAGAGGCCGTTAGCAAAATCATCACCAACAACTTGGAGGTTGGTGTTTTGTCGGCCAATTTGCCACCTTGCCAGTAGCCAATGCTAAGGCTAAGCAATATTGCTCCAATTATACTAGTCCAGACAAAAAAACTACTGCCAAAATAAGGCGACAATAACCGCACAGCCACTAGCTCTGTTACCAAAACGACAGCTCCATTTACAAAAGCCGCAAAGTTGAGCCGGTATTTTTTTAACCAACCAAAGAGCTTTGTCATATTGAGATTATACCCTGCCCGCCCCCATCTATACAGTTAGTATTTATTTCTTAACAAAAATAAGCTATAATTCCCAAGTTAAAATTATTTGTCTCTAATCAGTCCAACCAATCAAATAAGTTGTTTGTCGGATTGAGAGAAAGACAACTTGCGACTACCTCAACAAGAATTAGCAAACTTTTGTGGGATTATCAGTAGTTGTCTAACAAGCGCCCGTAGCTCAGTTGGATAGAGCGTTGGCTTGCGGAGCCAGAGGCCGCAGGTTCGAATCCTGCCGGGCGCGCCACTTGTCATCTCGAGCGAAGTCGAGAGATCTACTTGCGGATTTATCTACATTGGTCGAAATGACAACTAAACGAATTGCGCCCACCTCCTAGGGGCGTAATTCGCTCGCTAAGAAGTGGGCGTTGGTTTGGTCTAGCCGAACACCTTCTGCGGATGGCGCTTGCGTTCGAGCGACTTGGAACCGAAGGTCGAGAAGAACAACGAGCACAGGGCCAACCGGGTGACTGAGCCGTAGATGCTGCTCATGCTGTCCTCCACCTGCTGGTGGTCATTGACCAGCTCGGGGCAAAGGATCACCCCGGCCAGCTTGTCGGCCACCTCGATGAAGCTCCAGCCTGGCTGAGTAATCAAGCAGGCCCAGCCGTCGGGAATGATGCCGGACTGCCTGTACAGCCTGCCTTCGACCGGCATCTTCAAGGCGTCGCAGGCAATCTCGGCAAACTTCATGGTCCAGGCAAAGCTGGCAGTCTGCGGCATGAGTGGCTGCAACTTGCGTGCCAGCACGTGCCCCACGCCTGGTAGCCACTTGGGTCGCATGCTCAGACCAATGAAGTCCTGACCCAGCGTCCAGAAGAACGCCTGGCCACTGGTGGACAACAAGATGTCGAAGCCAGTTGCTCGCCAATCATTGCGCCAGCGGCGGGCACCGAGCGCAACCCCCCTTCTCATGTTGGGGTACGCCACGAAGCCTGCGGCCACCATGGCTCCGGTTAGAGCCACACTGCGCTTGTCTTGCGTATTCATATAAATCTCCAGACGTCGATGAACAAAGATCTGGAGTATAATACAACTTTTGGTGCTTTTAGTCAATAGCTAAAAGCGAAGGGCTCGAAAGAACTTATCGATCGCATCGTCGTGCGGTTCGACCTTGGGCAAGCTGCCAGCCAATACCCCATCTATCTGATCGATCATGTCGTGCGGCGCCGGCAGACTCACCAGGGTACCAAAGCGTTTGTCTGGCACCAAATCAAATACAGTCTGGTTATAGTCATGGCCTTGATAGTAAGCATTGAAGTCGCCGTAGCCGTATCGTTTTTGGCCAACCATTAAGTGATTATTGGTCATTTCATAATTTAAAACTCGCGGTTTGCGATTGGCATAGACTGCCAAAGTTGCGCCCATTAGAGCAAACAGCCCAATCGAGAGCCATTGTCGGGTCAGTATGGCCAGGGCAATTAGAACCGCAAAAAATCCAGCAACTAGCAAATACCAGCCAACCGGCTTGTGAGTTTGCACAAACTCTGGCGCTTGCCAGCTAATCTGCGTACCCTCGGGCACAGGCGGGCCGGCTGGCTGAGGTTTATCGGCTTCGGGTTTCTTGCCGCCAAGACCTAATTTGGCCAAAAGCCCTGGTTTTTTGGCTTTTTTGCCATCATCTTGGGTCGCCTGCGGTTCGGTGGTTTGGGATACAGGAGCCGCTGCCGCGGGTGGAAGTGGTTCTGTATTAACCATATCTGTGGGCATTTGAGCAATTGGTGGCGGAGTTGGAGTTGCGTCTTGGGTATTCAATGGGTTGTCGGTTGGTGCAACAGTAGGAGCAACGGGTGGCTGGGGCACCGGAGCGGGTTGAGCTGCTGGAACTGGTGGTGTCGGAACTACTGGCTCAGGTGTAGCCGGGTGTCCAGATCCTGGTGTGGGTGGTGTCTCGGCTGGGCTTACTGCTGGCTCCATACTGGGTGGAGGCGGTGGTTGCACTGGTGGCACTGGTGGTGGTGCCGCTGGGGCTGTCGGCATGTCACTTGGTGCCGCACTCGCGCCAGCATGGGTTTCGAACGGATTAGGCGCAGGTCTAAAACCAGTCGGTTGTGCATTGTTGCCGCCCGTACTGTTTGAGCCTGACCCCGGCTCAATAATTTGGCCTGGTTTTGGATCGTCGTTCATTGAACTTTATTATCCTATATTCCCCCGCGCCTGTCCACGACTTACTCTTGGCAATTCCCAACCTGTAGAGTATAATTACACGGTACTTTTTAAGCCAGCACGGAGAGGTACCCAAGAGGCTGAAGGGGCTGGATTGCTAATCCGGTAGGGGGGAGTAATCCCCCGCGAGGGTTCGAATCCCTCCCTCTCCGCCAGAAATTATCAAAATGGCAGACTTAGAAAAAGAAATTCAAGCAATCTCGCAACAACCGAGTTGAATTAGATAAGGCTTGGGAGACTAGTAAAACAAGGTTGTTTGCCATAATGATTCTCACTTATCTACTTATGGCCATGCTGTTTTACTTGTTAGGAGTAGATAAGTTCTATCTGAATGCTGTTATCCCAACAATTGGTTTTGTACTTTCGACATTGTCGTTAGGTTGGCTCAAAAATATTTGGATCAACCACAAACGAAGCAACAAATAGCCTGGAGAGGTGCCCGAGTGGTTGAAGGGAACGGTCTTGAAAACCGTCAGGCCGGCAACGGTCTCGTGGGTTCGAATCCCACCCTCTCCGCCAGAAGAAAGTGTTCGAGCTTGTCTCGGATGTTTTCTTCTGATGACAGTAGTGAGAAGCCAACGAAAGCAGCTTTAGCTGCGAGGGTTCGGCGTAGCGAAGTTGAGGCGCAGAAGTTTACTTCGAGCACGAACAAGCGAAGAAGGCGTAGCCGCTATCCCACCCTCTCCGCCAGGAACTATTAAAAAGACCCGAAAGAGGGTCTTTTTTGATTGATTATCAATCTGATTTATAGTAGAATCGCAGTGTTCAAATCCGTTTGCTGGTTTTGGCCAGCCAACCACCCTTGGAGGCACCAATGGGTCTTCTCAGCAAAAAGAAGTTCAAGTCACTCGATCTTGTAGCCGGCGACATGCTCGTCACTGACACGTCTGTCGGCAGCTCCGCTCACTAACCGCAAGCCGGTCACCAGAACACACGCCCCCCTCGGGCTTTCGTCTACAATCGACGAGAGGCTCCCCGCAAGGGGCGTCTCTCGTTTATAACCGAAAATAGTACTTATGCCTTAAACTTGACAAATCACCAAATTATTGCCTGTGGAACCTATTGCCAGGCTTCGAACTCCAGTTGCTGAGCGCGCCGCTGGTATTTTTGAGCGTTAGAACTGTCCCCCGCCCATTTGTAGTACTGGACCAGCACCTCATTGAGTTGCAAACTAGCTTGATCGAGCTTAATCCCCTCTTCGGCGCGGGTTATGGCAAGCTTGGCATCGCCACGGGCTGCAGCTAGGCGAGCTAGGTTTAGCCAATCATTGGGCGTTTTAACATTTGTGGCCAGCAACCACTTCTCCCCCACTCTGGCTATTTGATTTTGAACTAGCAATTGAGCGTCGGCCCTAGAGCCCTCATTAGGGTTGGCCTTGAGTAGATTACAGATCTGTAGCATTCCAGCGGCTTGGGTGTTATTTAGATTAAGTTTTTGGGCGTTGCCGGCCTTAACACAGCCCTCCTCTACCCTACCTAGATTAAACAAAACTGCCGCTTGGCCACTCAAGCTAGCCGCACTTGGCTGCTGGCGCTCAGCCACATAAAAATGCTGCAAGGCTTGGTCGTATTGCTGCAGGCTCAACGCCAAATTCCCCAGATAAATCTGATTGGGCTGCTTTATGCCCTGTTCATAGGTTGCGAGCACTGCCGTGCCACTACCCTGCCTGGCATAATATTTGGCCAAAGCCTCGGTGGCCACTGAGTCGGTTGGCGCCAGGGCGTGTGCGGCTTTCAGATAGCCAAGTGTATTCTGGGTATTCGACTCCGCCACCAGTTTATCGACTAGCTTGCTTCGCCAGCTGATTATCTGAGGTGTCCAGGTAGCAATCAACAGCCCCAAAGCTACTAATACCAAGCTCGCTAGCAGCCAAAAATTAAACTTTTGTTCTGGTTTAGGAGTTGGCTTCTTCAAGCGCCGCCTCGAGCTCTTTTAATTGCTTTTTTGCCTCAACCAATCTGGCTCGCTCTCCCTTTACTACGTCTTTGGGGGCATTTTCTACAAAACTACTGTTTTCGAGCTTAGATTTAGTGATCTTAACAAGATTCTGCTTGGCCTCAATCTCTTTTTTGAGCTTGAGCGTTTTGGTTTTATCCACTTCTTTTTGCTTGCCTGCTAGAATTTCGATGATTTCCAGATCAAACTTCAGCGCGATAGCTGTGGATGGCTTGTGGACAACTTTCGGCCATTGTTCGGTTATAAGATTTGAGTTGGTCCAAGGCAACTGCTGCCAGATAGTCTCGGTTACAAACGGGGCAAAGGGGTGGAGAAGTCGCAAAACCGTCTCCAATCCGTAAACCAAAACTGCCGGGTTTAGATCAGACTTAGAATGCTCTAGGTACTTATCGGCCAGATCGTCCCAGAGTAGGGAATAGACTGTTTGCCCGGCTTCGGAGTATTTGTAGCTGTTAAGGCTCTGGGTAGAGCCTTTTATGGCTTGGTTTATCTGTTGGACTATCCAGTGGTCGGCTGGGGTTTTAAGCTCGATCTTGCTAGGGTCAAAGCTGTCTGGTAGGGAGCTCAGCGCAAAGCGGGCAACATTCCAAACCTTATTGCAGTAATTACGGTAGCCCTTAACTTTTTCGTCGCTAATCTTTCCATCATTTCCAGGTGTAATGCCAATACTTAGAGCCAACCGCAAGGCATCTGTTCCATACTCAGCCGTAATCTTCATAGGGTCGTCGTAGTTGCCCTTAGATTTAGACAGTTTTTGGCCTTTTTCATCTGTAACCATTCCCCAGAGGTAAACATCGCGAAAGGGGACTTCGCCAGTTTTGTACAGGCCAAACATAATCATGCGGGTAACCCACTTGTGTAAGATGTCGCGAGCAGTGGCCATAAGCGAGGTTGGGTAGAACTGGTCAAACTCACCAGTGCTCATAAGTGTGGCAAATGGCCATTGACCAGATGAAAACCAAGTATCGAAGGTGTCAGTTTCAGCTCGGTAGTTACCTTTGCCATAATATTTTTCGGCTTCTTCTTCCGATCGAGCGATTATATAGGCATCTTTGCTTGGATCCGAAGAGGTTTTGTAGTAAACCGGTATGCGAATGCCCCACCAGATCTGGCGGCTTATGCACCAGTCGTGCTCTTGTGCCAACCAATCGAGAGCTAGTTTTTTGAACCGGGCTGGGTAGAATTTAACCTGATCGCTCTCGATAGCCTTAACCACGGCTTTGTTAAGCTCGGTAACCCGCAAAAACCACTGCTCGGTAATCAACGGCTCAATTCTAGCCTTACTACGATCTTGGATTGCCACCTGGTGAACCAGCTTTTCGGTTTTAATAAGCTTACCAGCCTGCTTGAGGTCTTCTACAGCCAGTTTTCTGGCTTCATCTACATCCAAACCTACATACTTTTCGGGCATGTTGATAGTTTTGCCCTCCAGATCAATCACACTAATTTGTGGCAAGTTGTGACGCAGCCCGATCTCATAGTCGTTTTTGTCGTGCCCGGGTGTAATCTTAAGCGCACCGGTGCCGAAATCTGTAGTAACGTAGTCGTCGGCAATTATTGGAATGGGTCGATCTACCAGGGGTATAACGGCCTCAGTACCCACCAAGTTCTTAAAACGCTTATCGGCTGGGTGAACAGCTACGGCCACATCGGCAAAAATGGTCTCGGGGCGAGCAGTGGCGATCTGAACGGGGCCATAGTCGAGAGTGTAGAGCTCATCTTCTTGCTCACGATGAGTAATTTCAATATCAGCATAAGCTGATTTGGTGGTTGGATCCCAATTAACAATCCGGTTGCCGCGATAAATCAGTCCGTCCTTGTGAAGTTTCTCGAAGGTATCGTAAACAATCCCAACTATATCTGGATCGAGAGTATATTTTTCTTTGCCCCAGTCAGCCGAAAAGCCCATGGAGCGCATTTGTTTGCCAATATTCCCCTTATGAGCCTCCACAAAATCCCATACTGCCTTGTAAAAAGCCTCTTGGCCCAGATCATGACGGGTCTTGCCCTCCTTGGCCAGCACCTGTTCGTAGACAAATTGTGTCTCAATGCCAGCGTGATCGGTGCCCGGTAGCCAAAGGGTGGGGCGCTGCTGCATGCGCGCATAGCGAGCGGCAATATCCTCGACCACATACATTAGGTGTCCAGCATGCAGGCTGCCATTGGCGTTGGGCGGTGGCATTATGATGCAAAACGGTTCGCCTTTGGCGTTAGGGCTGGGCTTAAATGCACCTGATTTCTCCCACAAAGAATAAATGTCGGCCTCGTATTTGGCCGGCTCATAAGCTTTGGCTAACTCCACTTTGTTTGCCTTTTTCATTACCACAATTGTACCATTTTCAGGTTAAATTCCAAGCATAAGAATGTTTGACAGTTGGCCTTGGTATCTTTACAATAAGCAAAAGAGGTACGACAGTATGGGGGAGATTGGAGTCGCAATGAAAGATATTTATAGTCCGCTCGAAATAGATGATCAGTGGGATCAACGTGCACCGATGGTTGATGATGGCACACCCACGATAGCCGATGACATCCCGGCCGTAGTTGGCGCTACACCACATCCGGCCGCCAACACGGTACCACTACAATCGGCCGCACCAGCGCCGGCAATCTCACACATCAAAACCGATGATGCTGGCACCAATGCACCACAAATGGGTCAGGTTTTTGAACCCCAATACAAGCCGTCGGAGGCCAATGCCGCTGCCAGCAATAGCGACGATGCCGCTGCCGCCAAGATGATGGGTGATGATACCACTCCAGTACCCGAAGCCAGCGACGACGATGTTAACCCAGCTGCCAGCGACGATAAAGTACAAGCCGAAGAGGCCGATACCACCGAAATGCCAGTCAGCCCAGCCGACAAGGTGGATGACAAGCCAGCTGCAACGATTGGTTCTCCCGAACCCGCCAGCGACGAGGCAACTACCGACGAACAGCCAGACGACAACGGCCTAACCGTAACCGACGACGAGGACAGTACTGACACCGAACCGGCCAGCACAGAAGAAGAGGGCAGTGAAGAGGTTGTCGAAGACGTCGACAAAAACGTGGGCCAGATGATCGAGAAGCTCGAGGGCGAGAGCAAGCGCCTCGACGAGCAGATTGCCGACAAGACCACACAGATCCAGAGCCTGCAAAAAGAGATCGACACTCACAACGCCAAGAAGGCCGAAGTGCAAAAGCGCATTGATGGCCTCCGCCAAGTCGTTAGTAAATAATTTGCTTTTCCTTTCTCCGACATTCGAAAATCAGAAAGTCAACAAGGCTGAACGCTTCTGTTCGAGCACGAGCGCCGTCTCTGCGGCAGAACAGAAAATGAAGCCGCCGTTGGCGTTTCCAGCATTTGAGCCCATGTCGGCAGTTTTTGCTTAACTTTTTACTGCTAAAAAGTAAGTCGGCCATTCGGCCGAAAGCTGAATCTTGTGCTGTCCGCACTGGCCTTCTTTGTAGCGGAAAGTTGCCAAAGCTTCTGGCATAGGCTCACAACCGGTGGCAGCCTGCTTGCTCTCAAGCTGAAGCTGCGGAACTCTCCGCTGGCATGCGGATCAAACAGTCCTCGAACACTGAGCGTTAAAACTATTTTCACTTGCTGATTGCTTTAATGCCGGAGAAGTA
Organism: Candidatus Saccharibacteria bacterium; assembly: GCA_016191105.1. Classification (NCBI taxonomy): domain Bacteria; phylum Candidatus Saccharimonadota; species Candidatus Saccharimonadota bacterium. Next base: position 8,199 of record JACPPH010000004.1, on the reverse strand, counting down.
GCCGCCTAGAGTTCTTCTAAACTCGAATCGGCTGTTAGTTCGTCGATCGAACTGTAACGCTTGTGCTCGGCCATTTTGGCGGCCATAGCGCCAATCATAGCCGCGTTGTCGGTACACAACTCAAACGGCAAAAAAAGCGCGTTAGGTAGGCTCTGTGTGAGTTTGGTGCGCAAATATTTGTTGGCGGCCACACCGCCGCCCACCACCATGCTGGCTGGCTGGGTCACGGTATAGACACTCAAAGTTTTTTGCACCAAGGCCTGCACAGCAGCTTTTTGAAAGCTAGCCGCAATATCGGCTTGGACTTGTTTGTCTAGGGTATAGGTTTTAGTGAGCTTGCCTTTATTGTCATCCTGAGGCCTGCCGAAGGATCTCTGAGATTCTTCACTCGAGTTCAGAATGACAGACCTAGAGTTACCTGGGTTAACGCCGGTAATCTCTTGCACTTGTCGTAATACCGCGGTCTTTAAACCCGAAAAGCTAAAGTCATATTTGCCTGGAGTTTTGGCTATCGGAAACTTATATTTATTCTCGTCACCATTCTCTGCTGCCTTGGATATGTGAGGCCCGCCAGGATAGGGCAGGCCAATCAGCTTGGCAACTTTGTCGAAGGCCTCGCCAGCGGCATCGTCGAGCGTTTGGCCCAAGACCTCTCGAGTTAAGTCTTCGCGATACAGCGAAAGGGTAGTGTGGCCGCCCGAAACGGTCAACGCCAAGAAAGGGAAGGCTGGGGGAGTGGGGGTCAAGAAGGCTGCAAAAGCATGAGCCCAAATGTGATTCACCCCAATAAGTGGTTTGTTCTTCGCAAACGCCAAGGTTTTGGCAGTAAGAACACCGATCAAGAGTGAGCCGATCAAACCCGGGCCACGAGTTACGGCAATGGCATCGATGTCGTCCCAAGTTGCTTTGGCGTCGCTCAGGGCTTGTTCGATCACCGGTAAGATGACTTCGATGTGACTGCGAGCTGCCACCTCGGGCACCACACCACCATAAGCCGCATGAATTTCGACCTGCGAATTCACCACACTACTCAAAACCTTGCTGCCATCCTGAACTACGGCAGCAGCTGTTTCATCGCAACTAGTTTCGATCGCTAGAATATTCATGCATAAAAGTATATAGGATTAATTATCTACTAAAAAGCGAAGGGAGCAGAGCCGCATTGCGGCCCTACTCCCGTCAGCTGACCCGCCGTCAACCGGCTTGTGCGAACGTCGGCGCGAACCAGGTGTTGTCTTCCACGACGGTGCCATTGGGCACCGCCGATCCATCGGCAACGATGCTACGACGGCCGATCAGACAACGCTCACCGATGATGCAGTTGTCGCCGATGCGAGCTTCGTACTTCACTGTGGTGTTGCTGCCGATCTTGGAGCCTTGCCCCACATGGGACATGATTTCCAAGGTGACATTGTCACCGATCTCGGCATCGTGGACGACCACCACCCCGAAGCCCACTTTCAGGCACTTGCCGATCGTGGTTCGATGGGCAATCAGAGCACCGCCCTGGAGCAGGTCGTGCCCAAGACCGCAGAAGCTGGTTTGCCTCCAGACTTTCTCGCCGGCTACTTTTCGGAACATCCCGAACCTCCTAGGGGTCTAGCTGAATGGGATCGCCGTTACTTTACTCCAGATGTGAACAAAGTTCAAGCAAACCTGAAGTCGACTTTACTTTTTTTATCTTTTAGCTCAGTCTATAGTGCAAGGTGAGAGCTCTCTTAAGATAAGCGCGCGTTTCGTCGTTTTAGACAATAAGGTGACAAGCGCGAACTATAAGAGAAAGGGGACAACTAATGAGTCATGAAGTAAAGATCCATGACGCTCAGACTTCGATATTGCGTGAGTTGCTGTTTCACCCGAAAGCCAACTTTGCCAAGCTACAAAAAAGCACCGGCATGAGTAGTGACCACTTTAACTTTCACATTCAAAAGCTGGTGGAGCTGGGATTGGTCGAGAAGGTGGCTCGCGGCACCTACGCGCTCACACCCCGCGGCAAAGAGCACGCCAACAAACTCGATACCGACAACAACACCATTGAGCGTCAGCCCAAGGTGGCGGTAATTCTGTGCGCTGAGCGTAAGAACAGTAAAGGTCAAAAAGAGTACTTGTTTCAAGAACGGCTTAAACACCCTTACTTTGGATTCTGGGGTCTGCCAACTGGCAAAATCCGCTGGGGCGAAACGATCGTGCAATGCGCCGCCCGGGAGCTTATGGAAGAAACAGGCCTAACGGCCGATCATAAAATTTCGGGGGTCTACCACGAACTGGTTTATCAGCAAGAAACCGGCGATCAGCTCGAAGACAAAATATTCTTTGTGGTGCGCTGCACCAAAACTGCGGGTAAATTACTCACCAAGTTCGAGGGTGGTCGCAACAAATGGATGACTAGGGCCGATGCGCTCAAGCAGCCCAAGGTGTTCACGAGTTTCGATATTGAGATTGACATTGTAAACGCCAAAGATGTGTTTGTAGAACGATCGGTAGAATACACCAAGGATCTGTTTTAGTCGAATCCATAGCTGCTGTCATTCTGAGCGATCCTGCTCAGCAGAAAGTCGAAGAATCTGTTTTCATACACCTTCGGTGCACGACTACCTTTTGTCTTGGCAAAAGGTAGCAAAACCGTCCGGCATGGACACAATCTAGCTAACACCAACTAGTCTACACTTTCTGTTCTGTGCAAAGACGGCGCTCGTGCTCGAAACAGAAGCGTTTAGACCAGCCGGTGCTGCTGATTGCTTTAATGCCGGAGTTCAGTAAACTCCTAAACTTACAAGCGAATTATAAGCTTGGGAGTCACTCCGACCCGGCCACGAGGGTCGAGTCGGGTGCTCCTTACTACTGCACCTCTTCTGACTACGGACCCGAGAGCCCGCGCCAGTGTTCGAGTCGAGCTGTCTCGGGAACCGTGAGCGTGCTGTCTTTGTCGGGCAGGCGCGGCAAGACGCCGTGAGGTCCTGCTTGCGGAGGCATGCCAACAATGACGAGGTGGGATTCGAGTTTGAGCGGTGACTCATCCCAGATTGCGAATGTGTCACGTAGCTCGTCGTGCAGACCCTCTTGAAGCTCGTCGAAATAGTCAACTCGATCTTCGGTCCAGTCGGCCTCAGTGATCACCACGAGGTCTGCTGGCATGGAGCGGCGGCGAACTACAATGTGCGCAAGTGATGTCTCACCGGGCACGAGCTTTTCGTCGACAATCCGATTGAAGACGTCTGCAACGCCCAGTGCAGTCATGTAGAGAAATTGCTCTTCTGCGTTATCTGCGTCTAGGGCGTCAATGAGCGTGTCTTGCGCAGCCGGGCTGGCAAGAACGAATGAGTGGGGCATTGCTGTGACCTCCTTTTGGGTCGGATCGTTGTTTGGAACTACTTGACACCCAAGGTCTCGAGGATCTCGGGCAGATCGATCATGAGCTGAAGCCAGTTCTCGATCGAAACTTGGTTTGGCATCAATAGAACACCGAGGCTCTGGTGGTCGAAGTTCATATTTTGAACGATGAACCCACCGCCCCCCGCAACGGCGCTGTAGTGAACTTCGCTCACCACGGCAATCTCACCGTGATCCAGAATCTTCGGAACCAAATCGAAGGCAATGGCGTAGACTTCCCGAAGGAACATTTCATGAGCCGTAGCAATCGAGGCCTTCTTTACTGCGGCATCCATGTCTTCGACAGCATCTGATTCGACTGCTCGCCAAGCTGCGAGTGCCCTCGCTGCCTTTGCAACACTATCTAGCATAATGACCTCCCGGTCAAATAGTAAGGAGCTGTTGCCAGTCCCTTAAGAGTTTGGGACTAGCGAACTTGGTAGATATTACAATAAAACACTCCTTTAGTCAAGTAGAATAGTGATGATTCAAACTGTTACAATATGCTCATGCACGAAGTTGATGATAAACAGTGGGACGAACAGCTCAAACAGCTCGGCGGTCACCTTTACCAATCCAGTTTGTGGAAAAAGTTTCAGCAAGCTCAGGGCCGACATACTCTGCAAGACTTTGGCCATGGCTGGAGCTGGCTGGGCGCTGTTCGCACTAGCGCAGCCAAGTTAAATTATTTGTATCTGTCGTATGGGCCAACCTTAAAAGACGAGGCGGCTTTTAAAGCCTCGCTTGAGTCGGTTAAACAAGCAGCCGAACAAGCCAAAGTAGCCTTTGTGCGCATGGATCCAATCTTAGATATGCCAGAAACCAGCCTAAAACAAGCTGGCCTAACCGAAGTCAAAGAAATGCAGCCACGCTACCGCATGATTTTGGATCTCACCCCCGAGCGCGATGAACTCTGGCGCAACGTAAGCAGCAGTCATCGCAACTATGTAAACACCGCGCCCAAGCGGGGATTGCGACTCGAGATTAGCAACAACCCAGCTGATTTACCCAAGTTTTTGGCTCAACAAGCCATCACCGCCAAACGCCAAGGCATAACCATGCACCCCGATAGCTACTACGAAGCTCTGCTAAATACCCTTATGCCCCTTGGCGCTTGCAAGCTCTACTTTGCCCGCACCGACTCAGATTATGTGGCTAGCTCAATCTGCATTGACTGGAATGGTACCCGCTACTACGTTTACGCCGCAACCAACGATTATCTCAACCGCAAAGTTCACGCCGGGCCTGCTTTGCTATGGTGGTCGGTCGAAGACGCCAAGAAGCATGGCCTGCGAGCTTTTGACTATGGCGGCGTGGTGCCGCTCGATTGGGAGGATCATCCTTGGATAGGGCACACCAAGTTCAAAGCCAGATTCGGTGGCGAGATTGTAAAAGGTGCTGGCACTTGGGATATGCCGATCTCAAAAGGTAAATACAAATTGTATGGAATTGCTAAAAAACTAGGTAAGGGCTAATGAGCATTCGCACTGCCACAGATGCTGAACTCGCCAATTGGGATGCACTGCTAGCCACCAATCCGCTGCACGACGAGCCCTTGCAAGCTAAGGTGTATGGCGAGTTTAAGTCCCGTTTCGGCTGGCAACCCAAACATTTGGTATATGAAGATGGCAGCCGCCAAATTGCCATGCTGTTTTTGGTTCGCAACCTCCCCCATTTTGGCGAAATCTGGTATTGCCCCAAAGGTCCTGCCATTAGCTCCCCCGCCCAACTCAAAGACATAATGAGTGGGCTCAAAGATGAGCTCAAGAATGCCTTCTTGGTTAAATTCGAGCCCGAGCTAATGCTCGACAAAACTCTATTAACCGATTTAACTGACTTGGGTCTAGCCAAGGCTAGGTTCGATCTGCAATGGAATAAATCCACCATTGTGGTCGATCTCTCGCCGAGCGAAGACGAAATTCTGCAGAGCTTCAAGCAAAAACACCGCTACAACATTCGCCTCTCGGCCCGCAAAGGGGTGGTAGTAAGACCAATGGAACTAACCGAGGCCAACATGCGCACCATGTATGGTCTGTTGCTGGAAACCCAAAAGCGCAATGGTTTTCATATGCGTAGCTGGAATTACATGAGTACATTTTGGAAGCTCTACAGCAGGGCAGGGCAGGGGCAAATGTTCTTTGCTTACATGGGCGACGAGATCTTAAGCGGTGTCTTTGCCACCTGGCTAGGCACTCGTGCGCTCTACAAAGACGGTGGCTCCACCCGCACTCACAGCAACCTCATGGCACCTTACTTGGCCCAGTGGGAGGTTATGAAGTGGCTAAAAGGGCACGGTGTAACTAAGTACGACCTGCACGGCATGCCGCCGCGCAATAAGCTCGAAGATGATAGCCACCCATTAGCCGGGCTAGTGCGTTTTAAACAAGGCTTTAACGCCGAAGTTACCGAGTACGTAGGCGTGTACGACTGGCCACTAAATGCCAGTAAGTACGCCCGCTGGCAAAAATTTGGTGAGCGTTTGGCGGTAAAGCGCGAAGTGTGGCTACGCAAGAATTTGTTTTACTAGGAGATACGATGGCCGAGACAGTACACAACATAGAACCCGCCAATGGAGCTCCCGAGGGAGCACATCAACTCAAGAACGAGCTACAGAAATCCGCAGAGGAACGAGCCGTCCTGACCAAACTGGAATCGCTCTATCCACCCGACCAGCAGACTACCCTGATCAAACAAGGAGAAGGTAGCGATGCGGCAGAAGTAATCTTGTGTGGATCCGAACAAGCACCACCCCAGCTCTTAGAGGCTGTTCAAAATGCCACCAGCCGATTAGAGGCGGTTTTTGGCACCTCGCTCGATAAAGCCATGCCTGGGTTGAAGGTATATGTCGCCGATGGAGTAATCGAGGGTGGCGGACTGGCTCTTGGCAAACAAAATGCCGTTATTGTTGACCGACAAAAAGGCTTACTTTCGGTGCAAGATGCAGAGACAACTACAGTTGAGCTTGGTTTTCTCAACCCTGGTGACTGGACCCGCTTATCTGGGGAGAGTGGTGCTAGCTTGGTCGCAGAAACCAATCTGGTACATGAAGTTGGCCATATTTTAGATGAAAGAGTGCATGGACACAGTTCCACCCCAACTTTTGAGGGCGAAGCACCCACCAGGTATGGCGACAGTGCTCCCCAGGAAGATTACGCTGAGTCTTTTTTGTATTATGCCTATGGCAAAAAACTTGCCGGAAACCGAAGTAAGGTTATAGCTGACGACATCAATAAAAACTATGGGGTAGAATAGACTTGTGAAATTTAATCCAAACATATTTAAGGCCTACGACATTCGTGGCTTGAGCCCGCAAGAGCTGAATCCGCCGGTGGCCTATGCCATTGGTCGAGCGCTGGCCGATCACTTGCCCGGTGGCGTGGTAGCAGTGGGCTGGGACATGCGCGCCGACTCTAGAGCTTTGGCAGAGGCTATTATTTCTGGGCTGGTTAAGCAAGATCGAGAGGTTATAAGTTTGGGCTTAATCACCAGCGACATGATGTACTATGCGGTCGGTAGCCTTGGCTTGGCCGGCGGGGCAATGGTTACAGCCAGCCACAACCCCGGCAAATATGACGGCATTAAGCTCACTGGCGAGGGCGTGGTGCCAATTGGCATAGATAGTGGTTTGCTAGAGATCGAGCAAGAGATCGAAGCTGATCAATACAAAAAAGCCGTTGAAACTGGCAAGGTCACGCAAAAAAACATTTTAAACAGCTGGGTAGAACACGCTGTTAAGCTGTCTGGCGATAGGTTTAAGTCACTAAAAATTGGGCTCGATGCCGGTAATGGTATGGCCGCAATTCTGGTGCCGCCACTGCAACAGCTAACACCGCTTAAGATCGATGGGCTATTTCTAGAGCTCGATGGCAGCTTTCCAAATCACCTGGCCAACCCGGCGCTACCCGAAAACACCAAGGATCTTCAGAAGTTGGTTGTAGAAAATAATTTAGACTGCGGCCTAGCTTTCGATGGCGATGCCGATAGGGTGTTCCTGATCGACGAGCGGGGCAATTGGATCTCGGCTAGCAAAATTGGCGCGATTTTGGCTAAATATTTTCTGCACTTGGATCCTGGTGGCACAATCTTGGGCAACGTTATAGTTTCGAATATTGTGCCCGATGTGGTGCAACAAAACGGTGGTAAGTTTATTCGCACCAAGGTTGGGCACAGCTTTATAAAGGCCGATATGCGTGATCACAATGCCATCTTTGCCTGCGAGGCCTCGGGTCATTTTTACTTTCGAGACAACTACTTTGCTGACAGCGGGCTGTTGGCAGCATTAACTGTGCTGCACATTATGAGCCAGGCCGAAAAGCCCCTTTCGGCCCTAGTGGCCGAGCTAAACGGCAGCTATTTTGACTCTGGCGAAATGAATTTTGACGCCAAAGACAAGGCTGCAACCATCGGGCGTGTAAAGGCCCAGTTTACTGATGGCCAGGTATCGGAGCTCGACGGCTTGAGCGTTAACTTCTCTGATTGGTGGTTTAACCTGCGTCCCAGCAACACCGAGCCAGTGTTGAGGCTCAACGTAGAGGCTACAAATCAAGGGCTGCTCGAGCAAAAAGTAAATGAGCTAACCAGCCTCATTAAATAGTTGGCTCACCAAACGAACTCTGAACAAAAAATCTTTGTAAGCAGCCAGAGAGTAGCAAAAAGATAGCTCGAAAACCTAAATTACTCTGTCTTAACCAGCTGCCAGCCTTGGCGAAGTACTTGATTTGACAATCTGCACACCGGCCATAACTACGACGAAATAGTAATTTGGAGTTACACTTCGGACACCCCAGAGATCCATAGATGAGTTTAAATATTTGTTTGTGACATTGACGT